>ONVR01000047.1 GCA_900321335.1 uncultured Eubacteriales bacterium
GGGTACAGATCGTGCTGGCTCAGCCGTTGCCAGGCAACGGCTTCCCAGCGTGTGCCGGGTTTGCCGTAGTTGCAATAGGGGTCGATGGAGATGCCGCCCCGGGGCGTGAATTTACCCCATACCTCGATGTATTTGGGGTCCATGAGCCGGATCAGATCCTTCATGATGGTGTTGACGCAGTCCTCGTGGAAGTCTCCGTGATTGCGGAAGCTGTACAAATACAGCTTCAGAGATTTACTCTCCACCATGCGTTCACCGGGCACGTAGCTGATGTAGATGGTGGCAAAGTCCGGCTGCCCGGTGATGGGGCAGAGGCTGGTAAACTCCGGGCAGTTGAATTTTACAAAATAGTCGTTGTCCGGATGCTTGTTGAAGAAAGTCTCCAAAACCTCGGGCGCGTAATCGCTTTTGTAAACCGTCTTTTTCCCGCCCAGCAGAGAGAGTCCCTCCGCTTCCGCTTTAGTCCTGCCCGACATGCGCTTCCTCCTTCGTTTCTTCCCGCATCCAGATCCGCTTGAGCGCCTTGACCAGCAGTACGCCGCAGACGCCGGAAATGAACTGTCCCACCAGTAAGCTGGCGGCCATGGTCCAGTAGGGGATGTGCAGCAGGTAAGACAGCCACGCAGACACCCCCAGACCGGGGATCAGAGTAATGGGGATCACCAGAAACCACTCGTTGAGCTTCAGCTTCCGGATCAGCGCGCAGCAGCCTGCGGTCAGCAGACCCACAATGCCGCCTCCCACAATATCGAAAAAGCCCAAACCGCCCATAACCATATTGGCCAGCAGATTGGACAGTCCCAGCGGCACAACAAGGAACGCAAACAGATATGCAACAGAATAAATAGCCGTGGCGATACGAATCTGATACTGTCCGAAGGCAAAGCTTTGGGTCAGATACATCACCACGATGTAGATTGCCATTACGACGCCGGAAAACGCGATTTTCTGTGTTTTATTCATGTTTTTCATATCGTTTGTCACCTCCCAGACAAAAATTGGCGCACCGAGACACGGTACGCCTACAAAAAGATTTTGTTTTCGTCCCTAGTTTTGTTTATAGACAGGATGGTCTCGAACTGTCTTGCCGCATAGCAAGTCACAGTATATAGCAACTGCTGCAAAAAAGCAAGAGGAATTGCAGGAACATTATTCAATAAACCTATTGACACGGTGGGTAAATAGTATTATAATCCTATTGAAACAATAGGAAAAAGAAGACGAGCAAATGAGGTGAGTGCAATGGCAACAGTATTGGCCGTATGCATCAGCAAGCGAAAAGGGGAACAAAAGAGACCTGTAGACCGTGTGGAATGTAAGATTGACCACGGCATTGTCGGTGATGCCCATGCCGGCAACTGGCACCGGCAGATCAGCCTTCTGGCAAAGGAGAGCGTGGACAAGGTACAGCAGCGGATCGACTTTCCTCTGAAAGCGGGTGACTTTGCGGAAAACGTGCTTACAGAGGGGATCCAGCTCTGCACACTCCCCGTGGGGACCGTCCTGACAATCGGCCAGATGCGCGGACAGGTAACACAGATCGGAAAAGAATGTCACGCCAGCTGCGTGATCCGTCAAAAGGCGGGGGACTGCGTTATGCCCAGAGAGGGCATTTTTATAAAGGTGATCACGGAAGGGGCCATCCAGCCCGGTGACGAGATCACGGTAGAGCAGTAGAATCTACAGAAAGGACAATGTTATGATTTATATGGACAACGCCGCCACCACACCCATGAGCGAGACGGCAAAAAGGGTATTTCTGGATACGGCGGACAGGTTTTGGGGAAATCCATCCAGCCTGCACACAAGCGGACAGGTGGCTGCGGAGCAGCTCTTTGCCGCCCGCCAGCGGATCGCCGCACGGATCAATGCCGATCCCAGAGAGATCACCTTCACCTCCGGGGGCAGCGAGGCGGACAACCAGGCCCTGCTTACGGGAGCGACGCTTGGGAGCCGGAAGGGAAAAAAGCACATCGTATCCACAAAATTTGAGCACCACGCCATCCTCCATGCCCTCAAGCGCCTGGAAAAGCAGGGCTATGAGGTCACTCTGGTGGATGTCAATGCCGACGGGGTCGTCAGACCGGAGGACGTTGCTGCGGCGATCCGGGAGGACACAGCGCTTGTGAGTGTCATGTTTGCCAACAATGAGGTTGGAACCGTTCAGCCTATTGCCGAGATCGGCGCCATCTGCCGCGAAAAGGGCGTGCTGTTTCATACGGACGCGGTCCAGGCGGCGGGGCATCTGCCCATTGACGTCAAGGCAATGAACATTGATATGCTTTCTCTGTCGGCCCACAAGTTTCACGGACCCAAGGGTGTGGGCGTGCTCTACGCCCGGCGCGGCGTGTTCCTGACCAATCTCATTGAGGGCGGCGCCCAGGAGCGCGGCAAGCGGGCCGGTACGGAGAATCTGCCGGGGATCGCTTCCATGGCGGCAGCGCTGGACGAGGCGTGTGAGCACATGCAGCGGGACGGCGCATATATGACGGCCCTCCGGGACCGGCTGATCGAAGGCTTGCGTCAGATCCCTCACAGCAAGCTCAACGGCGACCCGGTCAAGCGGCTTCCCGGTAACGTGAATTTCTGTTTTGAGGGTATAGAAGGGGAGTCTCTGCTGCTTCTTCTGGACGACAGAGGCATCGCGGCCTCCTCCGGTTCTGCCTGTACCTCCGGTTCGCTGGATCCCAGCCACGTCCTGCTGGCAATGGGGATTCCCCACGAGGTGGCCCACGGTTCTCTGCGTCTGACGCTCAGTCCGGAGATCACAGAGGCAGACATTGACAAGACCGTCCGGGACGTAACCGAGGTTGTGGCGTATCTGCGGGATATCTCTCCCGTCTGGGAGGAGCTTGAGAAAGGAGTGCGGCAGCATGTTATACAGTGAAAAGGTATTCGATCATTTCCGGAATCCCCGGAATTTGGGCAAAATCGAGGATGCCGACGGCATCGGTGAGGTTGGAAACGCCAAGTGCGGCGATATCATGAAGATGTATCTGAAGATCAGCGACGGGATCATCACCGACGTGAAATTCAACACCTTCGGCTGCGGCAGCGCCATCGCCACAAGCTCCATGGCAACGGAGATGATCAAAGGCAAGTCCGTGGCCGATGCGCTGACCCTTTCCAACCAGGCGGTGGTGGAGGCTTTGGACGGATTGCCCGCTCACAAGATCCACTGTTCCGTTCTGGCGGAAGAGGCCGTAAAAGCAGCGGTAAAAGACTACTATGACAAAAACGGCATCGCCTATGATCCGGAGCAGTTCAAGGAGAATGACTGTGAGGGCTGTGAAAAATAAAAATATGACCCCTTCACGGGGTCATATTTTTATGCCTGTTGGGACTGCGCATCCCACACTTCCACACAGAAGCCGTGATGACCGCACTGTGTGCAGGTCAGTTTCCGGGTCTTGGGGGTGTGCCGGGCGAAAAACGCCTCCCGAAATGTCGGCTTGAAAGTCCGGTGGCACTGGGGACAGATGTAGGCGACGTTCTGGAAGTAGTATTTCGATACCCAGACGCCGAGGATAACCGCAATTACTGCCCACACAACAAACAGCCACCAGATTCCCTTGAAGATCCACAGCAGGATGGAGCCCCACTGGAGCAGGTTGACGGGGATTCCGGTCAGGAGCATCGTCCTATGCAGCTTTCTCAGCTTGTTCTTGTTTTCCATAAGATTGGCTACGTCCCCGATGGATTCCACGGTGAA
>ONVR01000053.1 GCA_900321335.1 uncultured Eubacteriales bacterium
GCCGTTATGACAGGCTCCGGCTCCGCCGTGTTCGGGCTCTTTGAAACAGCAGATCTGGCCAGACAGGCGTGGGAAGCCATGCGGGGAAAATACAGAGACTGCTTCCTGACCGCTCCACAGGACAGGATTCCGATTTTGGCATAAAATGTATAAACCGTAAAACCTCCGGCAAGAATCCAGGTAAGACACTTGACGGAGGTTTTTCTTATGCGTTTAAAACGATTTGAAATTGCGGCAGTCTTTGCCATCCTTGCGGCGATCGGATTCACCTTTTTTATTTCCCGGGCACAGCCGGAGCTGTCTGAGCGCCTGATCCGGCTGCATGTGGTGGCAAATTCGGACAGTTCCCTGGATCAGAGGGTGAAGCTGGAGGTCCGGGACAGGCTTTTGGAGAAAGCGGAGACGCTGCTCGGCGGAGTGGATGACAGACAGCGCGCCGCGGAGATTCTGCTTTCCCATAGCGATGACCTGGAACAGGCGGCAAACGCCGTCTGTTATCCGTACGGTTATACCGCTGCCGTATCGGTTGACCGGGAGTTTTTTTCCACACGGACGTACGACACATTCTCCCTGCCGGCGGGGCAGTATGAGGCGCTGCGTGTAACCCTGGGGCAGGGGGAGGGGCACAACTGGTGGTGTGTGATCTTTCCCCCGCTGTGTGAGGCCGCGGCGGAAGAGGACTTTATACAGGCCGGGCTGACGCCGGAACAGGCGGACTGGATCACAGAAAAAAGCACGGGCTACAAGGTCAAATTCAAGGCCGTGGAGATCTATGAGGAGATCAAACACTTTCTCCGTGAAAATTTTTGATTTTACACCGGGGAAAACCGTGGTATAATCGGAAGCAGAACGATATCACAGAAAGGAAAGGATAGGATGAAGGTAATACTGATCAACGGCAGCCCCCACGCAAAGGGCTGTACATACACGGCTCTGTGCGAGGTGGCCGCCAGCCTGGAGAAAAACGGGGTGGAGACGGAGATCTTTCAGATCGGCAAAGGCGCGGTAAGAGGCTGTATTGCCTGCGGCGGCTGTGCCAAGGCGGGAAAATGTATCTTTGATGACGACGTATGCAACGCAATGGCCGCCAAGATCGCCGAGGCGGACGGTATCGTTGTCGGCTCGCCGGTGTATTACGCCTCCGCCAACGGCGCCCTGTGCGCTCTTCTGGACCGGGCGTTCTTCTCTCAGGGCCGCAGCTTTGCCCATAAGCCTGCCGCAGCGGTGGTCAGCTGCCGCAGAGGCGGCGCCAGCGCCGCGTTTGACCGGCTCAACAAATACTTTACCATCAACCAGATGCCGGTTGTTTCCTCCACTTACTGGAACTCTGTCCACGGCTTTACGGCAGAGGATGTGAAAAAGGATCTGGAGGGCCTGCAGGTCATGCGCCAGATCGGAGAGAACATGGCTTATCTGCTTCGGTGCAGCCGGGACAGCGGTCTGCCGCTTCCTCCGGAAGAGGAGAAAATCGCCACCAACTTTATGGACGGTAAATAAACAGCACGCCGCCGGTTTCGTCTGGAACCGGCGGTGTCGTTTCGGTTGTATAATCCAAGAAATCATGGTATGATTGGCCTAATGATACATACGGAGTTGAGACTATGTTCAAGCTGATCCTGGGGCGGGCCGGTTCCGGCAAGACCCGGTATATTTTTCAGGAGATCAAGGCGCTCTCTGACGCGGGACGCGATCATATTACGCTGATCGTCCCGGAGCAGTATTCCCACGAGGCGGAGCGCATGCTCTGCGATTTCTGTGGGGATGCCGTCAATCTGCATGGGGAGGTGCTGAGCTTTTCCCGTCTGTGCAGCCGTGTCTTTTCTCAGGTCGGCGGCGCCGCGGACCGCGTGCTGGATCAAGGCGGTCGTGTGCTGATGATGCGAAAGGCGATGAAGGGCGTTTCCTCTGCCTTGCAGGTATTCGGCAAGAACGAAAATCAGACGGGCTTTGTGGAAAAGCTTCTGGCAACCCTGGACGAGCTGAAGGCGGCCTGTATCACGCCGGAGGCAATCACAGCAGTGTTTGGTGAGGATTCCGGTCCCCTGGGCAGGAAGATGATGGACCTCGCCCTGATATACAGCGCCTACGAGGCCGCTTTGTCCCGTGAGATCAGCGATCCGGCCGATCGTCTGACACGCCTTGCCGAAAAGATCGGGGAGAGCTCCTACTGTCGGGAGGGATACGTGTTTATCGACGGCTTCCGCAGCTTTACACGCCAGCAGCTCCAAGTGATCGCCAGACTGATCCGCTCCGGTGTGGACGTCGTCGTTGCCCTGACCTGCTCCGGGCTCTACGGAGAGGAAGAGATGTTTCAGGAGGCCCGGGAGACGGCGGTAACGCTGTTGGGCATTGACCGCGGCAAAAGCAGCGTTGTCACACTGACCGGGGAAAAGCCCGGTATTTCCGGATTCCTGGAAAAAAATCTTTTTGCCTATGAGTCTGCGCCGGAAAAGCCGGATCTGAAAGGTGTTTTCCTGTTTAAGGCGGAGTCCGCCGCCGACGAGTGTGAGGTCGCTGCCGGACGGATTCTGGAGCTTGTCGGACAGGGGGCTGAATTTCGGCAGATCGCGCTGGCTTGCTGTGATCCTGCACAGGCAGAGCTCTGTGAAAGCACCTTCCTCAAATATGGCATTCCCGTCTATGTAAACAGAAAAACAAATCTGTCCGCCACGGCGCCTGTGGCGCTGCTTGCCAGCGCGCTGGACGTTTTGCTCTCGGACTGGGAGTACGGCAGCTTGTTCCGTTATCTGAAAACAGGACTATCCGGTATGGCCCTGGATGGGGTGGATGAGCTGGAAAATTACGTTATCCAATGGAGCCTCCGGGGAAACGCCTGGCGCAGCGGTGAGGATTGGACCATGAATCCGGATGGCTATACCGACAGCTTTTCCGAGACCGCGGCGGAGCAGCTGCGGCGGGTCAATGCGCTGCGTCAGCAGGCGGCAGAGCCTCTGCTGTTTCTGGAGGGTGCCATGGACCGGGCGAAAACCTGCGGGGAGATGCTGCGCGCTCTGTACGACTTTATGATCCAGATCCAGCTGCCGGAGCGGCTTGCCGTAAAGCGGGCGGAAAAGCCCGATTCCCTGTATGACCAGATCTGGGAGACCATTGTCTCGGCATTGGAGCAGTTTGATCAGGTGATGGGGGAGCAGCC
>ONVR01000022.1 GCA_900321335.1 uncultured Eubacteriales bacterium
GCCGCCGCCATCGTCAAGGGGTTCGTGCAGCTCATGCCCGAGAGCATGATCCGGGGCGTGATCCTCAATAAAATGGCCCCCTCCATCTACCCGGAGATCAAGGCCGTTATCGAGGAGAAGACCGGCGTGCGGGTCTACGGCTACGTGCCCAAGCTGCCGGAGCTGATGATCGAGAGCCGCCATCTGGGTCTGGTACGGCCCGAGGAGGTGGAGGGCCTGCGGGAGAAGCTCCACGCCCTGGCCGGGGAGCTGGAGAAAACGGTGGACGTGGACGGGCTGCTGGCCCTGGCGGCCACGGCCCCGGATATCGACCTGACGGCCCCGGACCTGCCCCAGGTGGGAACGGGTCTGCGCATCGCCGTG
Source organism: uncultured Eubacteriales bacterium (assembly GCA_900321335.1). Classification (GTDB taxonomy): domain Bacteria; phylum Bacillota; class Clostridia; order Oscillospirales; family Oscillospiraceae; genus RUG678. Next base: position 364 of record ONVR01000022.1, read on the forward strand.
GCCCGGGACGAGGCCTTCTGTTTTTACTACGAGGACAACATGACCGCCCTGCGGGATATGGGCGCCGAGATCGTGGAGTTTTCCCCCATCCGGGAGGAAAAGCTCCCGGAGAACTGTCAGGGGCTGCTGCTGGGCGGCGGCTACCCGGAGCTCCACGCGCAGCAGCTCAGCGAGAACGAGGCCATGCGCCGGAGCGTCTGTCAGGCTCTGGCGGCCGGCATGCCCTGCATCGCCGAGTGCGGCGGCTTCATGTACCTCCACGAGACGGTTGAATATCCCGCCGGAATGCGGTATCCTATGTGTGGTGTGATACCGGGTATGGTATATTACACCGGCAAGCTGGGCCGCTTCGGCTACATCGAGCTGACGGCAAACGAGGACAGCGTCCTGGGGCCCGCGGGCACAAAGCTCCGGGGCCATGAGTTCCACTACTTTGACAGCACGGACAACGGCGAGGCCCTGACGGCCCGGAAGCCCCGGCGGAAGCGGAACTGGCAGTGCGCCCACGCCAGAGGGAACCTGCTGTGCGGCTTTCCCCATCTGTATTTCTATTCAAATCCGAACTGCGCCCAGAGCTTTCTGGAGGCCTGCGCCGCTTTCGGTAGGAGTCAGGCATGATTGTAATGCTCAGCGCCGGCGCCATGCTCCTGGGCTTTGCCCTGGAACTGCTGGTGGGGTGGCCCAACCGGGTCAAACACCCCATCGTGCTCATCGGCGCGCTGGTGTCGAAAACGGAAAAGCTTCTGCGGCGGGTTTTCCCCAAAACCCATCGGGGAGAGCGGGCGGCCGGGATCGTTATGGCGGCGGCGGTGCCTCTGATCTGCCTGGCCCTGTCCGGGGCTGTAACGGGTCTTCTGTACTGGCTGCACCCGGCGGCGGGGGCCGTGGCGGAGACGCTGATGTTCTGGTCCATTTTTGCCGCCGGCAGTCTGGAGCAGGCGGCCATGGACGTGTATCACGGCCTGGAGCAGGGCATTGAGCAGGGGCGGTACGCCGTGTCCATGATCGTGGGCCGGGATACCGACGCCCTGACGGAGACGGGCGTGATCAAGGCGGCGGTGGAGACTGTGGCGGAAAACACAGCCGACGGCATCGTCTCTCCCGGCTTTTTCGCCATGCTGGGAGGCGCCCCCCTTGCTTATTTTTACAAGGCGGTCAACACCATGGACTCCATGTGCGGCTATAAAAACGACAAATATCTGTACTACGGCACGGGCGCGGCCCGGCTGGACGACGTCTGCAACTACATCCCCGCCCGGATGAGCGGCCTGGTCATGACGGCCATGGCCGGGGTCTGCGGTCTGAACGGGAAAAACGCCTGGCGGATCTTCCGCCGGGACCGGTACAACCACGCCAGCCCCAACTCCGCCCAGACCGAGAGCGTCATGGCCGGAGCCCTGGAGGTCCAGCTGGCGGGAGACGCCGTCTACTTTGGCAAGGTGTATAAGAAAAAGACCATCGGCGACCCCATCCGCCCCATCGAGCGGGGGAATATCCCCCGGGCCTGCGGCCTGATGAAGGGGACCTGTTGGGCTGCCGTTCTGATCCTGGCGATCGTGCGCTTCGCGGCGGGACTGCTGCTGGCGCTTTGATGTGTATAGAAGGAGGATGCTTATGAAGATCGAGCTTGAAAACGTGCTCCCCGCGGAGATCGAAAAGCGCAGCTTTGAGATCATTTCCTCGGAGATGGAGCCCATGGAATTCGGACCCAACGAGGAGCTGGTGGTGAAGCGGGTGATCCACACCAGCGCCGATTTTGACTACGCCAAAACCCTGTGCTTCTCCGACTGCGCGGTGCCCAAGGCCATGGAAGCCATCAAAAAAGGCGCCTGCATCGTCACGGACACCCAGATGGCCAAAGCCGGCATCAACAAGAAGATTTTGGCGAAATTCGGCGGTGAGGTGCTCAACTTCATGGCGGACGAGGACGTGGCCGCCGCAGCCAAGGCCAACGGCACCACCCGGGCCACGGCCTGCATCGACAAGGCCGCGGCCCTGGACAGACCCCTCATCTTCGCCATCGGCAACGCTCCCACGGCCCTGGTGCGCCTGTATGAGCTGATCACCGACGGCAAGCTTCGGCCGGAGCTGATCATCGGCGTGCCCGTGGGCTTTGTCAACGTGGTCCAGTCCAAGGAGCTGATCATGCAGACGGACGTGCCCTATATCGTGGCCCGCGGCAGAAAGGGCGGCAGCAACGTGGCCGCAGCCATCTGCAACGCCATACTCTATCAGCTTGCGAGGTGAGCTTCCGGCATGGTGAACATTCAGATGATCGGCATTGACCACGGCACCGCCCCGGTGGAGATCCGGGAACGGTTCGCCTTTACCAATGCCCAGAGCATCAAGGCCATGGAGACCCTTGTGGCCTCCGGAAAGGTGGGGGGCTGCGTGATCCTGTCCACCTGCAACCGGACGGAGCTGTGGGTGAGCCACGAGGGAGACGATTCGCTGCCCCTGTATGAGATGCTCTGCGCCCTCAAGGGCGTGGAGACGGGGCACTTTGAGGACTGTTTTGTCAACCGGTCCGGAAAGCAGGCGGTGGAGTACCTTTTCGAGATGACCAGCGGCCTGCACTCCATGATCGTGGGGGAGGACCAGATCCTCGCCCAGGTGAAGAAGGCCCTGGAAAACGCCCGGAACGCCCAGGTCTGCGACAACGTGCTGGAGGTGCTCTTCCGCAGCGCCGTCACCGGGGCCAAGCGGGTCAAAACGGACCTGTCCCTGTCCACCGCCAACGCCTCCGCCGTGGAGCTGGCCATTGAAAAAATGCAGGCCAGGGGCTTTGCCTTTGCCGGGAGAAAATGTCTCGTCATCGGCAACGGCGAGATGGGCAAGCGCACCGCCAACGCTCTGGTGCGGCTGGGAGCCGACGTGACGGTGACGGTCCGGCAGTACCGCAGCGGCATCGTGGAGATCCCGGAAAACTGCAGCCGCATCAACTACGGAGAACGGTATCAGGTTCTGCCCGCGTGCGACTTCATCGTCAGCGCCACCAGCAGCCCCAACGTGACCATCAAGTACGAGGATCTTTCCGCCTGTCCCATGGAGGGGGAAAAGATCTTCATCGACCTGGCGGTGCCCCGGGACATCGATCCCCGGATCGCGGAGCTGGAAAACGTCAGACTGTATGACATCGACGATTTTCCCGTGGACGCCACGGAGGAGCTGGAGCTCCAGACCCGGGCGGCCCGGGAACTGCTGGCCGAACAGGAGCATAAATTCATCAGCTGGTACGAGTGCCGGGATCTGATCCCCGCCACCGGCAGGATCGCGGACTATATGGCCCGTGAGGTGGACCTGCGGGTGGGCTCGCTGGTCAGGGATATGGGCCTGGACGACGGGCAGAACGAAAAGCTCACCCGGGCGGTGGACACCGCCGCCGGGAAGGTCCTGCGAAAGCTGCTGTTTGCCGTGCGGGACACGGCGGGGGTGGACGTGTTCAGAAGCTGTGTGGAGGCAATGGAGACGACCTATGAAAATGCCTAAATTTCCGCTTTTTATCGATCTGACGGGGAAAAAGATCCTTATCGCAGGGGGCGGCAGCGTGGCGGCCCGCCGGGTAAATACCCTGCTGCGGTACGGTGCCGACGTCACCGTGATCGCCCCGGAGATCCATGAGACCATCGAAAAAGCCGCCGCGGCAGGTGCTCTGACGGTCCACCGGCGGGTGATCACCGACGACGATATCGGCGGGCAGTTTATGGTGCTGGCCTGTACGAACCGGCCGGAGATCAACGCCGTGCTCACCCGGCTGGCCCGGGAGAGCGGCAGCCTGGCGGGGAACGCCTCGGATCAGGCGGACTGCGACTTCTTTTTCCCGGCCGTCGTCCTGGGGCAGGGCCTGTCCATCGGCATCTGCGGCACGGGGGAGGATCACGCCGCCGTGGCCAGAGCCGCCGGACAGATCCGGGAAATCTACGAAAAACCCCAAAACGGAGGGAACGAACCATGAACATCAGAATCGGCAGCAGGGAGAGCAGGCTGGCCGTGGTCCAGTCTCAGATGGTGCTGGACTATATCACAAACAACGTGCCCGGCGCCACGGCGGAGCTGGTGACCATGAAGACCACCGGCGACGTGATCCTGGACAAGGCGCTGGAGAACGTGGGGGGCAAGGGACTGTTCGTCAAGGAACTGGACCGGGCCCTGCTCGATGGCAGAACGGACATCTCCGTTCACAGCCTGAAGGATATGCCCATGGAGGTCCCCCCGGAGCTGCCCATCATCGGCTTTTCCCGGCGGGAGGACGTCCGGGACGTGCTGGTGCTGCCCGCCGGGCAGACCCGGTGGGACATGACAAAGCCCGTTGGCTGCTCCGGCAGGCGCCGGATCGTGCAGCTCAAGGCCAGATACCCCCAACTGCAGACGGCCCTGATCCGGGGCAACGTGCTCACCCGCCTGCGGAAGCTGGACGCGGGAGAATACGGCGCCATCATCCTGGCGGCGGCAGGACTGAAGCGTCTGGGACTGGAAGATCGGATCACCCGGTATTTTGAACCGGAGGAGATGATCCCCGCCGCTGGACAGGGGATCCTGGCCGTGCAGGGACGGGCCGGGGAGGACCACGGGTATCTTGACGGCTTCTTTGACGCCGAGGCCACCTGCTGCGCCCTGGCGGAGCGGGCCTTCGTCCGGCGGCTGGACGGGGGCTGTTCCTCGCCCATCGCGGCCCACGGAGAGGTCCGGGACGGCACCCTGACCCTCACCGGCCTTTACTGCCGGGAGGGGGAGACGGATTTTGTCACGGGGAGCATCACCGGCCCCACCGGGCAGGCGGAGGCCCTGGGAACGGCCCTGGCCGACAGACTGAAGGAGGAAAAGGAACATGGCAGGTAAGGTTTGGCTCGTAGGCGCGGGACCCTCGGACGTGGGATTGCTCACGGTCAAGGGCAAGCAGGTGCTGGAGCAGGCGGAGGTGGTGGTCTACGACGCTCTGGTGGGCGCCGGGATCATGGCTCTGATCCCCCCGGAGGCGGAGCGGATCAACGCGGGCAAACGCGCCAGCCATCATATCATCAAGCAGGAGATCACCAATCAGATCCTGCTGGAAAAGGCCCTGGAGGGAAAGCGTGTGGTGCGCCTCAAGGGAGGCGACCCCTTCCTGTTCGGCCGGGGCGGCGAGGAGCTGGAGCTGCTCAGCGAGCACGGGGTGGAGTACGAGGTGGTCCCCGGCGTCACGTCGGCCATCTCCGTTCCGGCCTATAACGGGATCCCCGTGACCCACCGGGATTACTGCTCCTCGGTACATATCATCACGGGCCACCAGAAGGCCGACGAGCCCCTGAAGATCAATTTCAAGGCCCTCAAGGACACGGGGGGCACCCTGGTGTTTCTCATGGGACTGACGGCGGTGAAGAACATCTGCGCGGGCCTGCTGGAGGCGGGTATGCGCCCGGATATGCCGGCGGCGGTGCTCCAGAAGGGCACCACCTCGGAGCAGCGGGCCGTGGTGGCGGATCTGGCCACCCTGCCGGAGCGGGTGAAGCAGGCGAAGATCGAGCCGCCCGCCATCATCGTGGTGGGGAAGGTCTGCGCCCTCCACGAGAAATTTGCCTGGTTTGAAAAGCTGCCCCTGTTCGGCCTGCGGGTGGCCGTGACGCGGCCCCGGGACCGGGCGACCACCCTGTCCGACCGGCTGCGCGAGCTGGGGGCACAGGTCATTGAGATGCC
>ONVR01000061.1 GCA_900321335.1 uncultured Eubacteriales bacterium
AGGTACACTCGCTGTCCCGGGCGTTCCCGCTCCGTGAGAGCCTGTTTACTATACCACACACACCCTCCCTTGTCAAGCGCTTTTTCCATTCTTTTTTTATCTTTTTTTCGCCTTTCCAGATGTTGTTAATTCTATGGGAAATACTGGGTTCCGGCAGACCGTTTTTTGCACTTGAGATGACAAAACAGGCGCCCAAGGGCGCCTGCTTTATCACTTCCCGCAGGAAATGCTTTATACAATGATCACGCCGGCCAGCTTGCTGCCTGCAGCGTTCACCGCCGCAATCTCCTTGGCAATGTCACTGTGGCGGGAGATATGGGCCTTTTCCACCAGCACAACCGTCTTCTTCTCCATAAGCGCGTTGACCGCATCGGCACGCTCCAGAATACTGCCCCGCATCTCCAGGGAAACGTCGGACAGCTGGGCTTTCAGCCGCGCCTCAACAGCGCTGATATCCGCCTCCGGCGCCGTTCCCAGCAGGACCAGCTTCGGGTCATCTTTGGCATAAAGGCGGATGTTCGCCGCGATCAGCCTGTCGTTTTCTCCGTCGTCCGACGTCTTGGCAAATCCCAGCTTCCGGTTGATGATCCGATCCAGCTTGTTCCGTTTTTCCTTTCTGCCGTCCGCCAGGGGGTAACAGCAGCCCAGAACATTTGTGTGATAACGGCTGACCAAGTCCTTGGCACTCACCAGCGTGTCGCCGGTCACGATCCGGATCACATACACGATCACCATACAGACCAGGCCGACAAAGAGACCGACCACAAAAAACTTCACCGTGGTCTTGATGATATTGCCTCTGGAAGGAACGTCCAACTTGGGTTCTGTCAGCCCTTCCAGCTCCTCCGCCGTGGTTTCCACGTCATTGGTCAGGGTCGTCAGCTTTTCGTTGAAGGAGCTCTGCATACCGGCCAGTTCCAGATCCACCGTTGTACGGGATCCTGTGGAAAACGCCGTGATGGTGTGCTGTCCGATCACCGTATCAATGGTTGTTTTATTCTCGTCAATGACTTCCTTGAGCGTGTTCAGGATCGTTTCCGCCCGCTCTTTGGTATCTCCGATCACCTGGATGATCAGCGTTGCGTTGTCCTCGTCAACGCGGATGGTCACAACTCTTTTTTCATCGTCGGAAACAGGATTTTCACAGGTCAGGTTCGGATTGCTCCGGTCCCGGATGATCTCGTTGATGTCCACCCGGCCCAGAATCGTCTTATAGGCATTGAGGATCGCCGTAGTATAGTTGGGATTCTGGAAATAGAGCTCCGGCGCAATCTGATACCCGGCGTCCACGTAATATGTAACCGACTCGGTATAGACGTTATAGGGATCGATAAACAGCAAAACCGCGTTATCCTGATATTTGCTCTGAATCTCGATCTCTCTGGTCAGGTTGTCAATTTTCGTCTCCAGCAGATCCTTTTTCGCGGTATAGGTCTCCATCTCAGACTCATATTTCTGATTGCTGGCAGCCACGGTCTCCGGGCTGGTGCTTTTCTTGTACTGCTTCAGACCAAAAAGGCCGCCCAGCAGAACGCCGACAATCAGCATGACAACGATAATGGACCGGTAGCGTCTAATCACTGTCCAGAACAGGTTTTTCAGATCCAGCTCAATAACGTCGCCATTGGCGTAGGCAGTATTGTTTTCATTCATAGGGTTCACATCTCTTTCCTTGAGATTATCATGCAGATTTTACCACAAAACCCGCACTTGCGCAAATCGGCCCCGGTCTCATTGCGCCTCCGGCTCTAAAACCGGTGGGGCAGGTTCTTCCGGCGCTGCGGTCTCCGTCTGTCTGTTGAAATCCAGATGCACGCCGTTTTCATCGTAAACGGCAAATCGTTTCAGGTAGAAAAACAGGCTCACAAACAGGATGCACGCAGCGAGGATCACGCAGGCAGCCACCTTCGCAACGGTTTTGGCAATGACGGCGGCCGTTTTCTGCCTGTAAATCTTCGGCTGCTTCATCACTTGTTTTCCAGTTCCGTGATCAGATCCACCCGGCGTTTATGGCGTCCGCCTTCAAAGTCCGTGGTCAGAAAGGTGTCCACGATCTTCAGGGCCAGTCCCTCTCCCAGGACACGGGCCCCCATGGCCAGCATATTGGCGTCATTGTGCCGACGGGTCATCTCCGCGCTGTAACAGTCCGAGCACAGCGCCGCCCGGATGCCCTTGATCTTATTGGCGCTGATGGAGATGCCGATACCGGTGCCGCAGATCAGGATCCCCCGGTCACACGCCCCGGAGGCCACGGCACGGGCCGCTTTCTCTGCGTAAACGGGGTAATCGCAGCTGTCCGCGGAAAAGGTGCCGAAATCCTGATAAGCCAGTCCCAACTCGTCCAGATGGGCCTTTACCGCCTGCATCAACTCGTAACCGCCATGGTCACACCCCAGTGCTATCATAAAAACGCTCCTTCCGTTTATGGCAACAGGCGACTGAATCCTTCCGTCGCCTGTTTTGGTCGTTATTTTTTCGGATTGACGATGTCACGCCAATCCAGGTCGCCCCGCTTGAGGCCCTGCACCAGAACCTCCGCCGTCGCCGCGTTGGAGGCAAAGGGCACGTTGTGCATATCACAGAGTCTGGCGATCTCCATGACGTCCTTCTGCCCCTCCGGTCTGGCGGGGTCGCAGAAGAACAGCACCAGGTCGATCTCGTTGTAGGCGATCCGTGCGCCGATCTGCTGATCGCCACCCTGATTACAGGACAGATACAGGGTGATGGGCAGTCCCGTAGCCTCCGCCACCAGCCTGCCTGTGGTATTGGTGGCGCAGATCGTATGTCCGGCCAATATTCCGCAGTAGGCAATGCAGAATTGTACCATCAGTTCTTTTTTCCTGTCGTGAGCCAATAAAGCGATGTTCATATATTCCGGGCCTCTCTTTCTTGTTCTTTACTTTGCAATGGGGATCTCCTCGCCGGCAATGCGTCCGGCAATCTTCATAAACTGTCCAAGTGCCCGCCGGCGGCCTTTTTCATACCGCAGCAGCGGGATTTCCTGATTCCCCGCAAGCATCACTGCGGGGTCCTCATAGACGACGCCGATGAGCTGTACACACACGGAGTCGATGGCGTCGTCAACGGTGGTTTTCAGCTTTCGCAGATGCCGCAGCCGCACCCGGTTGACGATCAGCCGCAGATCGGTCAGTCCCGCTTCCCGCAGGAGCTGAGCCGCCCGCTGTCCGTCCCGGAGACTGGGCAGGTCTTCCGTCGCCACGATGATCCCCATATCCGCGTCCTGGGCGGCCAGCCGGAAGCCGCTGCCCACCCCGGCGGGGGCGTCGATCAGGCAATAGTCATATGTATCCCGAATCTGGCGGATCATATCCCGGAACGCCTCCGGGTCTATGTCCTCCGGAGCCGCAGTGGGCGGCGCCGACAGAAAAAACAGATTCGGGATCTTCGGGTGGCTGCAGCACGCCTCTGACAGATCCCGGCCGCCCCAGAGCACGTCTCCGAAGTCAGCGGCCGTCTGCTCGCTCAGGCCAAGGATCATATCCAGATTCCGCATACCCACGTCGCAGTCAATGCACAAGGTCTTGTACCCCTTGGAGGCCAGGCAGGAGGACAGCACGCCCACGGCGGTGGTTTTTCCTGTCCCGCCTTTTCCGGATGCAACCACGATTACCTTACCCATTGATCTCCTCCATATTCCCGGCATAAACTGCACAGATGCCATAAACAGTATACTTTTTTATAGCTTTCAATGCAAGCTATAATGACAAATTTTCTTCAGCAAGCCGCATCACCGCACCAGATCGCCCTCATAGGCGACGATGACATCCACATCCTCCTGCTGTCCAAAGTAGGCGCTGATGATATCCGCGGCGATGGTCATGACCGTCGAACCGGATGTACCCTTTTCCACCACCACAGACACCGCGATCTCCGGATCGTCGGCAGGGGCATAGCACACAAACACACCGCTGTTGCTGGCGGCAGTATCGGACTGGGTGGTACCGGTCTTGGCCGCGACAGGGATGGAAAAATCCCTGAAGACTTCTGCGGCAGAGCCGCCCGTGGCCACAGCACGCATGCCCTCCTGAATGAAGGTGATGTAGCCGGCGTCTGCCGTGGTAAACTTCTTTTCCACCACAGGGGTATTCGTCATGATGACGCTGCTGTAATCGCTGGCGATTACCTTGTCCAGAAGGGTGGTCTTATACCGGGTGCCTCCCGCGGCAATGGTGGACACGTACTTGGCAAGCTGCACAGGGGTATAGTAGTTCATGCCCTGTCCGATGGAGGCCAGCAGGGTATCCGCGGCGTACCAGGGCTCCCCCATGGCATTCTGCTTGGACTCTTCGGTGGGCAGGGTGCCCGTCTCCTCGTAGACCTCAATGCCCGTTTTAGCGCCCAGGCCAAGATCTTCCGCCGTTTTTGCGATCATGGAGGCGCCCGTATGGTCCCCCACCCAACAGAAGTAGTAGTTACAGGAGTTTTCCAGCGCTCCCACCAGATCCAGAGGGCCGTGGCCGAAGCCCGTCTCGCCGTAGATCCAGCAGCTCAGCGTAAAGTCAAGGTCGGCATACCGGTCGTAAACGCCGGTGTCGTCTATGGTTGTGTAGGGCGTGATGGTCCCGTTGCGAAGCCCCGCCAGAGCCGTGGTCATCTTGAAGGTCGAACCGGGGTTATACTGCCCCATGGTGGCGCGGTTGAACAGCGGATCGTTCTCTGTGTGCAGAAGCAGACTGTAATCCCGGCGCAGGTAGGCCGGATCATAGGTGGGATAGGAGGCGCTGACCAGCAGCTGGCCCGTCTTGACCTGTTCCACCACCACGGCGCCGCCGGTGACCCGTTCATCCGCCGACCGGTCCTGGTTCAGGCTGGAGATCCGCGCCTTCAGGGACTCCTCGGCCACGGCCTGCAGGCCGATATCGATGGTCGTATAGACGTTGCCCCCCGCCTTGGCCGGCGTGACCACGTTCTCATTGACGATGGTCCCGTCCGGGGCCCGGGTGACGACCATATAGCCATCCTGACCGTGAAGGTACTCCTCAAAGGCTGCCTCCATCCCCTCTTTGCCCACGTAGCAGTTCATGGGGTAGTCGAACTGGCTGTAATACTCGTAGTCCTCCGCCGTCATCAGCCCGATATA
>ONVR01000044.1 GCA_900321335.1 uncultured Eubacteriales bacterium
AAAGAGGATATTACAATGTTGGAGATTTTAGCGCCGGCGGGATCGCCGGAGAGCGTGGTCGCGGCGGTACAAAACGGCGCGGACGCTGTCTATATGGGCTTTGGCGACTTCAATGCCCGAAAAAATGCTAAAAATTTCACACAGAATGAGTTTGCCAAGGCCGTGGAATACTGCCGGGTCCGGGGCGTTGTGACGTATGTAACGCTCAACACGCTGGTCACAGACCGGGAATTTGACAAGGCCGTGGCCCATGCCAGGGCGGCCTGCCGCATGGGTGCTGACGGGATCATCGTTCAGGACTGGGGCCTGATGCAGGCCATCCGCCAGGCGGTGCCGGAGATGCGCATTACGGCCAGCACCCAGATGTCGGTCCATAACCTGGAAGGCGTGAAAATGGCGGCGGCCATGGGAGCCGACCGGGTGGTTCTTGCCCGGGAGCTGTCCATGGAAGAGATTGGGGAGATCTGTGCCCAGTCGCCCATTGAGATCGAGATCTTCGGCCACGGCGCGCTGTGCATGTGCTATTCCGGCCAGTGCGAGATGAGCGCGGTGATCGGCCGCAGAAGCGGCAACCGGGGCTGCTGCGCCCAACCCTGCCGTCTTCCTTACGCGGCGGTACGCAGCAGCAACAAGTATCCCCTGAGTTTGAAGGACAACTGCCTGGTGGGCCACCTCAAGCAGATCGAGCAGATGGGTGTTGCCAGCCTGAAAATCGAGGGGCGGATGCGCCGGCCGGAGTATGCGGCCATCGTCACGGGCATCTACTCCCGGGCTGTCAAAGAGGGCGTCCGGCCCTCGGAAGAGGATATGCGGGCCCTTATAACGGCTTTTTCCCGGCAGGGCTTTACGGACGGATACTTTACCGGGAAGATCGGGAAGGAGATGTTCGGCGTCCGGGAAGAGGATGACGGAAAGGCACAGGTCATTTTTGCCACCGCCCGGAAAAACTACCTCAACGGCGAGTTTCAGCGGGTGCCGGTCCAGTTCGTCGCCCAGGTGAAAAAGGGAGAGACGGCGAAACTGGCAGCCAGAGACGACAGAGGGAATTCTGCAGTGGTGGAGGGATTGGTTCCGGAGCTGGCCTTCCATAAGTCCGTGACGCCCGTAACCATGCAGACCCAGCTGATGAAAACCGGCGGAACACCCTTTTACTGTACGGGTGTAAAGAGTTCCATCGATCCCGGACTGTCCCTGCCCATGGCGGCCATCAACGAGATGCGCCGGAACGTGCTGGCGGAGATCATGGACAAGCGCCGGGAGCGAGAACCCCGGCCGGAATACGATTACAGGCTGGCGCCGGATTTTGCAAACAGCCCGGAGCCGCCGAGAATCACGGTCTCCGTGAAAAAAATCTCGCAGCTGCTGCCGGAGCTTGCCCAATATCCCATTGGGGTCCTCTACGTGCCCATGGAGGAGCTGCGGGAGGGCGCCGCTGCGCTGGAGCCGTTTCTGAACAGCGATACGGAGGTCTGCGTGACCCTGCCCCGGATCGTTCAGGATCACGAGCGCAAAAGCGCCGAGTCACTGCTCCGCTACGGCAAAACCCTTGGGATCGAAAACGCCCTGGTGGGCAACATCGGACTGATCCAGTTCGCCCGGGGGCTGGGCTACGGGGTCCGGGGGGATCACGGGCTGAACCTGTTCAACTCCTACTCTCTGCACGTCATGGAGGAGCTGCGGCTTCTGTCGGCTGCGGTGTCCTTTGAGCTGCGCTTTGAGCAGATCCGGGATCTGTCCAAGTGCCTGCCCACGGAGATTATCGCCTACGGGCGCCTGCCGCTGATGATCACGGAGAACTGCGTGATCAAAAACGACCTGGGCACCTGCGGCTGTGACAGCTTCCCCGGCCTGACGGACCGGACGGGGGCGGTGTTCCCCGTGCTCAAGGAATTCGGCTGCCGAAACGGCATTTACAATGCCCAGAAACTCTTTTTGGCGGACAAGGCAGAGCGCACCGACAACATCGGACTGTGGGCCAAACGGCTGATGTTCACCACGGAGAATGCCGGGGAATGTTTGAAAGTGGTCAAGCGGTATTTCGGGCGGTCGGATTACGAGCCTGCCAGCTATACCAGAGGGCTGTATTTCAGGGGAGTTGAGTGAGATGGCGTTTATTCTGGCCTCCGCGTCGCCCAGACGCAGAGAGCTCATTGAGCTTTTCCATCTGGATCCTGTGAAGATCATACCGTCTTCGTCGGAGGAGACGTTTACCGGGCTGGATCCGGAGGAGACAGTCAAGCGCACGGCGCTGAGCAAGGCACGGGCAGTGCAGCCCCTGTGTGAGCCGGACGATACGGTGCTGGCGGCGGATACGCTGGTGTTTTTGGACGGCAGGCAGCTGGGAAAGCCCCACAGCCGGGAGGAGGCCTTTGCCATGCTCCGGGCGCTTTCGGGCAGAACCCATACGGTCTGCACCGGCTGCGCCGTGCTGAGCGGCAGGCGGGAGGCCTGCTTTGCCGAGAGCACCCTTGTGACCTTCCGGGCGCTTTCGGATGCGGAGATCGACCGGTACATCGCCACGGGAGAGCCCATGGACAAGGCCGGCGCCTACGGAATCCAGGGACAGGGCGCCCTGTTTATTACGGGAATCAACGGGGATTACTATAACGTAGTGGGACTGCCTGTCTGCGCGCTGGGAACGTGCCTGCGGCAGATGGGGATCCTGCAGGCGTAAAGAACAACCCATATACGGAGCGGATTATGAGAAAACGGATCAGCAGAAAGGTTGTCATCATCGTGGCGGCGGCCGTCATCATTGCCATTATCGGTGTGATCGGCGTCAACGCAGCCCATTCCAACGGGCCGGTGGCCAGTGCCTTCAACACGGTGTTCAGACCTTTTCAGTCGTTGAACTCCAAAATCGTGGACATGTATGAGAGCCTGTACGGCTATATGTACAAGTACGACACCCTGGTGGAGGAAAACGAGACGTTGCGAAAAGAAAATACGGAGCTCAAAGAGGGGTATCTTCAGTACGAGGAGATCGTAGAGGAGAACCAGCGGCTCAAGCAGCTGCTGGATTTCCGGGATCACCACGAGGGATACGTCTTTGAGCAGGCGACGCTTCTGTCCTGGGGAGCCTCCAACTGGTCCCGGACCTTTACCGTCAATCTGGGCAGTGAGAACTCCGAGATCGCGGTGGGGGACTGTGTGATCACCGAGGCGGGGACCCTGGTGGGTCTGGTGACCCACGTGGACGGCAACGCCAGCACGGTGAAGTCCATTATCGACACCACCTTCTCCGCCAGCGTGGACGTGGGTTCCGGCAATACGGTTACCGCCTCCGGCGATTTTTCCCTGATGAGCAAGGGAATGCTCAAGATCAGCTATCTGGAGGAGGGAACGGGGATCGCCTCCGGCGACAGTGTCGTGACCTCGGGCAAAGGCGGCGTGTTCCCACAGGGCCTTCTCATCGGGTATGTGGACGGCCTGTACAGCGAGGCGGGCAATCTGAGCATGTACGGCTCGGTGCGGCCCGCGGTGGATCTGAACGATATTTTGTACGTGTTTGTCATTACGGATTTCAACGGATAAACGCGGATGCGAAGGAGTAAAACGTGAAAAAGCGCAGACAAAAGAGCTTTTGGAAAGGACTGCGGTACGCGGTGTTTCTCTTGCTGCTGTACATTCTGCAGGGCCTTGTCTTTTCCCATTTTAAAATATTCGGGTACGTACCCATGCTCTTTTCCACGGCTGTGGTGGGGGTGGCCCTCTATGATACCATCACAACAGCCGCGGCATTCGGCCTGTTCGCGGGTATTCTCTGCGACGTGTCTGCTAATGAAACGGCGGCGCTGTTCACCGTCCTGTTTACGGTCCTGGCCGTGGTGATCAAACTGCTGTCGGAGAGCGTGCTTACCCGGAGCCCGGTGACGTTCTGCGCGGCAAGCCTGGCAGCCCTGCTCCTGTGCGCCTTCGTGCAGATGTTTTATCTGCTGTTTTTCGTGGGGGCCGACGGGGATGCGCTGATGAAGACGGCGGGAGCGCAGACGCTGATCTCCCTGATCTTCCTGCTCCCCATTTATCCGGCGGTCCGGTTTTTGAGCAGGCAGAACGCCTGAGGCGCGGCAAGCTATCTTTCAGAGAAAGGCAATTCAATGCGGCATTTTGTAAAAGGTTCAAGGATCGTCGTGATCGCGCTGATTACAGCGCTGATCCTCGTAGTTTACGCGGCGTTCCTGTATAAAATACAGATATTCGATACTGCCGGGGTGGACAGGAATCTGCCGGCAGATACGGTGCGCACCGGTGTGACGCTGACAGCGGCCCGGGGAAACCTCCTGGACCGGAACGGGGAAGTGCTGGTCTCCAGCGTGGCCAGCTACAACGTGACCCTGTCCCGCAGCGAGATCCTGGCCAGCGACAATCCCAACCGGGATATTCTCAACATGGTCCAGACGGTCCTGGACTACGGGGAGCAGTACACGGATACGTTCCCCATCACGGTCAGCGCACCCTTTGCCTATGTGGATATGTACGAAACCCAGAGGGACAGGCTGGCAGAGTATCTGGCGTATTTCGAGCTGGACCCGGAGATCTCCGCTACGGATCTGATCATCTGGCTCAAGGATCATTACAGCATCGACTTCACAACCAGTCTGCCGGATACGAGAAAGATCATCGGTGTCCGTTATGAGCTGGAGAGCCGGGTCATCATGAATCTGGACACCTACGTGTTTATCGAGGACGCCTCCCCGGAGCTGATCTCCATTCTCAACGAGGGGGGCTACCCGGGCATTTACGTCAATTCCACCTATACCCGCCAGTATCATACCAAGTATGCCGCCCA
>ONVR01000016.1 GCA_900321335.1 uncultured Eubacteriales bacterium
TCTGGGATGGCACAACATTTTACGGCGTAAGCGAGGAAGGGAATAAAAGAGTTTATACCGGTAAGAGCACTTCTGCAGTTGAAATCTCGACTGAAGCGGGGCAAAGTGAGGTAGATATCTACTCCAAAGAAGGGCAGACGGCACGGCTCCTCTTTCAATTGTCGCAGAATGGCTCGTTTAAGACGGCTTTGATATTGTCGGAGGATGGTTCTACGGTCATGAGCAGTACGTATTCTGATCGAGGGGAGAGATGGGACTGCCCGACAGAGGGGAACCACGTGATCAGCGACCATATCTGGAATGCCGATCATTTCAACCCCGGCATTTCCGATCAGGCAATCTGCCGGATGGCGTTGGGACTCGAGGAGACCAGAATCATGGGAAGAGGCAGGGATTTCATTTTTGCCGCAGTCTTTTTGACATTGGGGCTTTCTTTCCGATTTTTAACGAACGCCATGATTGAACTGGACAAAAAGATTCTTGGCCTTTTCTACAAAAATACCGAAGGACTCCGGGCGGACGGGGTGGCACAGGGTTGTCTAGCCGCTCTGGGGATTGCATTGTTTGTTATAGGGCTGATTATGTGCTGGAGTGTTCTGCGTGCGTAAGAGAGCGATGTGCTCACCACGCCGTTTTTTGACGGTAAAGTCCTTTGCAAGGAAGGTTTCTATCAAGTATTTGCTCAGTCAAAAGTCAGAAAAGTAAAGGACCGCAGGTTCCCCCTGCGGTCCTTTGTCGTATCAAACGCCCATCGTCCCTACGCAGGTGTCTCAAAATGTTCCAAGTATCTTGACAAATAGGCTCTACAGTTGTAGTATAATAATTATACTACAACTGTAGAGGAGTGATCTCAATGGATTTCACGAAGCGGCGCCTGCCGGACAGCGAATTGGAGGTCATGCAGGCTATTTGGAGCTGCCAGGCTCCGGTCAGCCGCCGGGATATTGAGAATATCCTTCTGCCCCGGCATCCCATGGCACTGACCACACTGCTGACGCTGCTGACACGGCTGGCAGAGAAGGAGTTTCTCCGGATCGACAAGGTGGGCCGGAGCAGCGTCTATACGCCGCTGGTGACGGAACAGGAGTATCTGGCCAGCCAGAGCAACCGGTTTTTCACCAAGCTCTGCGGCGGGAATCTGTCCACCTTTGCCACCGCCCTCTGTGACGGCGGGTTGAGTCGGGAGGAACTGGAGGAACTGAAAAAGCTGCTGGAGGAGCACGCCCTATGAGCAGTCATGAGCAGATTCGCCTCTTCTTCGGGTTGGTCATGGGACTGAGCTGTGCCATTGTTGTCTACATACGCAAGAGAAGCCGCCAGGCGGGAGCGGCATATGCGCCGCTGATCTCCCCACTGAATCTGCTGCTGATGCTTTTCCTCTTTGTCAATTTGGGACTCCTGATGGGTTTTGAGGAGGAAATTTTGGGTTTTTTTACCCAACTGGTACTTCAGATCGGCATCTACTATGCGGCGTTGCTGCTGTTCCTGCCGCTTCTTCGGAAGATCATCCGGCCCAGCACGGTGGCGATCCTCTGGTTGCTGCCCAACGATCTCTACATCACCATCTATGCATACATGCGGCCAAACAAGCCGGAGTTGATCCTGCCCGTGTCCGCCCGTTTTATCCGTTGGGCCCTCCCGGTGTGGGGACTGGGCTTTCTGGGGTTCATGGGGTGGGCCGTCATCCGCCACCTGCTCTACCGGAAGAAACTGCTGCGGGACGCGGTTCCGGTGGACGACCCGGAGATACTGACGGTCTGGGAGCAGGAGGAGAGCGCCCTGGGCTTTAAGAATGTACAGTTGCCTCTGGTATATTCTGCCGCCACCGCCACACCGCTCTCTATCGGCATTTGGCAGACGACCACCCAGGTGGTTCTGCCGGAGCGTGACTACACGCCCGAGGAATTGCGGCTGATCTTCCGCCACGAGCTGATCCATATCCGCCACCGGGACGCGGCCACCAAGCTGTTCCTGACCTTCTGCCAGGCCAGCTGCTGGTTCAACCCCCTCATGTGGATCGCCATGCGCAAGTGCGCAGACGATTTGGAACTGAGCTGCGACGAGCTGGCTCTGACCGATGCGGACAGCCAGGCCCGGGAGACCTATGCCCGGTTGGTGCTGCGCACCGCCGGGGATGAGCGGGGCTTCACCACCTGCCTCAGCGTCCGGGCCAAGTCCCTGCGCTACCGGCTTCGGGGCATCGTTTCGGAGCGCAAAAAACTGGCAGGCGGTCTGCTGGCAGGTCTGCTGACAAGCGCACTCATTCTCAGCAGTGGATATGTGGCCTTTGCCTTTACTCCCTCGTCTGGGGAGGACGTCATCTTTCAGGGCCACAGCGCGACTTTTGAGCCCGCTTTTATCTACTCCGTGCCGGATCCCAAATGGTATCCTAACCAGGAGACATTCTACCGCTGTACCGACAGCGGGGCCCTTACGGCATATCTGGCGGATCTGACCCTCTACCGCACCACCGACTTCTATGATCCGGACGAGGCGAACTGCCTGTATCTGTCACTGGTCAGAGGCAGCCAAACGATGTCCATCACCCTCTACGACCATCTGCTTACCGTTCAGGAACGGAACGGCTCTCAAGCGGGGCGGAAGGAGATGTTCTATTTCCCGGAGAAGCTGGACAGGGCGTATCTGGATACCTTGCTGGAGCTGGAGCCAGAGGAGTGATCCCACATTACGCTGTTCAAATACGCATGACAATCCCCTCTGGATTTCAAAAGCGTCTCAGCCTTTTGGAATCCGGAGGGGATTTTTTTAAATTCTGTCTGCAAGCTATATTTTTCAGTTGACAGACAACCGTATTACCCGTATAATACAGTTAGAAACCGTATTAGTTAAGTGATACAGTTTGCGGAAAGGAGGCGAGCCGCTTGCTCTCATTTGACAATTTTCTGCAGACGGAGGGGATGCCCATCTATCTGCAGATCATTCGCTACATCA
>ONVR01000026.1 GCA_900321335.1 uncultured Eubacteriales bacterium
ACCGGCGCCGTGCTGTGGGAGCATGCCGGGGTTCTGCGGGAGGCGGATTACAACGTCAGCATGACTCTGTTCGACATGCTGACCCGGCCCCGTCAGACTGCCGCCGGGGAGGTTCTGCCCATCAGCGCCTTTTCCACCCTGCACAGCGCCACTGTGACGGGCGGCGGTCTGTTTGACCGGATGGCCCGGCAGTTTGACCACCGGGGTCAAGCCCTTGCCGCCGCCTGCCGGCGGCTGGGCGGTGTTCCCTGCGGTGTTCCCTACGGGAAAGGGGACGTGGGCTATCTGCTCCCCGTGTTCCGGGATCTGCGGGCGGCTGTGCAGTTCTGGGACTCCGATGAGGAATTCGGCCCGGAACTCAACCTGTTCTGTGACAGGAACATTCTCCAATTCATGCACTTTGAGACCATGATGTTCATGCTGATCCACATTCTGGAGCGGTTGGCGGAAGAGATGGACGATGGGCTTAGCGGGCTTGAAGATCCGGGACAGTCACAAATTCGGCTTGGGAGGTAAATGACATGGGACACTGCAGCTGGGTATTTGACATCAGTACCGCGGACAGAGCGTATCACGATACACAGTGGGGCATTCCGGTGCACGACGATGACCGTCAGATGTTCGAGCATCTGACCCTGGAATGTCTGCAATGCGGCCTGAGCTGGGGATTGATGCTGAAAAAGCGGGAGATCTTTCGCCGGTGCTTTGAGAATTTTGATTACGACAGGATCGCCGCTTACGACGAGGCCGACGTGCAGCGCATCCTGCACACGGAGGGTATGCTCCGGTCAGAGCGAAAGATCCGGGCGGTCATCGGCAACGCCCGGTGCTATCAGCAGATCCGGGCGGAATTCGGCAGCTTCTGCAGCTATCTCTGGAGCTATACCGACGGAAAAACCGTCCTGTATGACGGACATGCCGACGGCGCCGTCCCCGTCAGCAACGGCCTTTCTGACAGGATCAGCAGGGACCTGAAGCGGCGGGGCTTCCGGTACATCGGCCCTGTGACGATCTATTCACACCTGCAGGCCTGCGGCGTCATCAACGACCACGCCGGGGACTGTCCCCGCTACCACGCGATCAACGGGGCCTATCCCACGGTGACCATGGCGCCGGATCACGAGGTCCCCCAGGCGCCTGTACACAGAAGCGACGGCAAGCCGTCGGGAAAGGAGCAGCAGCCATGAAAACCTACGAGCTTTTGATTGCGGAACGCCAGCCCACCTGCGGCGGGAAGACGCCGGTCCGCTCCAGCATTCTGACCGTGACCACCGACGATCCGGTTGCCTATGTGAAGGCGCTGGAACCAAATGGGGAGCTGAAGGTAACGGAGTCGGAGGACGGGACGGTCATCGTGGAGACGGACCACAACGGCTTTTGGGTCAAGTACGAGTTTACGGAGGACTAAAACTCCAGGCATCGGAGGGGAAGGCAAGTGGATCAGATCATTATTCACGTGGATATGGACGCCTTCTTTGCCTCGGTGGAGATCCGGGACGACCCCTCTCTGCGGGGAAAGCCCCTGATCATCGGCTCTCTGCCAAGCGAGCGGGGCGTCGTCGCCACGTGCAGCTACGAAGCGCGCAAATACGGCGTACACTCCGCCATGAACATCAAAGAGGCGTATCGGCTTTGCCCCAACGGCATTTACATGCACCCGAATATGGAAAAATACAGAAAGGTGTCCGGTCAGCTTCACGGGATCTGGAACAGTTATGCCACTGCCTCGGAGGCCATCGCTTTCGACGAGGCGTATCTGGACGTAACAGAGACCGCCGGGGATTTCACCGGCGCCAGACAGATCGCCCAAACCATCAAGCGCAGGATCCGGGAGGAACTGGGACTGACCTGCTCCGTTGGCGTCGCCTATTCCAAAACGGCGGCAAAGACCGCCAGCGAGGAGAAAAAGCCGGACGGGTACTTTGAGATCCCCACCCCGGAGGCTTTTGTCAAGCTGATCCTGGACCGGGACGTGCGCGTCCTGTATACCGTGGGGGCCATGACCGCTGAAAAGCTCTACGCCGCCGGGATCCGCACCGTCCGGGACGTCCGGGAACGGCAGCAGGACGTGATCCGCCTGCTCGGCAAGCAGGGGCAGTGGATCACCCGGCTCTCTTTCGGTATCGACGACAGGAAGGTGACCCCCTACCGGCCCCAGGACGCGAAGTCCATCAGCCGGGAGGTCACGTTTCAAAAGGACGTGGACAACTACGATCTGCTCAAAGACGTGCTGCTGCTTCTGGCACTGAGCGTGGAGGACCGGGCCAGACGGGCGGGGCTTCACGGCCAGGGAGTCACCCTGAAGCTGACCTATTCCGATATGAAGGGCATCTCCCGGTCCCAGATCGTGCTCGCCGCTGATTCCGCCCTTGCGATCTACCGGATGGCGGCGCAGATGCTCGATCAGGTGGAAAAGCGTCCCGTCCGGCTCATCGGCACGGGCATCTACAACCTGTCCGACGAGCAGGAGCGGCAGCTCAGCTTTGAGGACGTCTTTGAACAGGCCGTGCAGGAGCGGGAAGAGGAGCTCCAGCGTCTTCTGGAGGGCTTGCAGGAGCGGTATCATCTGGATTTTGCCGGGCATCTGCCCCAGATTTTCCAGGCGGATACCCTTCACCGGACCGTGGAATATATGCGAAAACACGTATAAAC
>ONVR01000104.1 GCA_900321335.1 uncultured Eubacteriales bacterium
CGGCCCGTGGTCACGGAGATGCTGGAGCGATTTAACTATACGCTGCTGCTGGTGATATTCGGGACGGTGTTCTCGGTGCTGGTGGGAATTCCGGTGGGCATTTACGCCGCCACCCACGTACACACCTGGAAGGACAGCCTGGCCATCTTCCTGTCCCTGATCGCCATCTCCATGCCAAGCTTCTGGTTCGCGCTGCTGATCATACGGTTCTTCGGCGTGCGCCTGCAGTGGCTGCCCATATCGGGCATTGACAACTGGAAGGGCTGGATCATGCCCTGCGTGTCCATGGCACTGGGCACCATCGCCATGCTGGCCAGGCAGATGCGCTCGGATATGCTGGAGACCCTGCGCCAGGACTACATCACCACGGCCCGGGCCAAGGGCCTGCCGGAGCGGAAGGTGGTTTACCGCCACGCTCTGAAAAACGCGCTGATCCCGGTCATCACCATCGTGGGCGGCATGTTCGGCGCCTCTCTGGGCGGCTCGCTGATCACGGAGGTCATCTTCTCCGTGCCCGGCATGGGCCAGTACGTTATGACGGGCCTGAACAACCGGGACTATCCCGTCATCCAAAGCGGTATTCTGATCCTCTCGGCCCTGTTTTCCATTATCATTCTGATCGTGGATATCCTGTACGCCCTGGTGGATCCCAGGATCCGCTCCCAGTATGGAAGCAGAAAATCCAAGAGAAAGGGGAAAAACGACGATGAGCACAAAGAAGACAAAGAAAAAGTCGCAGTGGCATGACATCTGGCGGCAGCTGAAGAAGAACAAGCTGGCGGTCATTTCCCTGTTCGTGCTGATCGCCCTGATCCTCATTGCCATTCTTGCGCCGGTCCTGGCGCCCTATTCCTACAAGACCCAGGACGTGGTCAACGCCAACGCCGGCTCCAGCGCGGAGCACCTGCTGGGCACGGATAAGCTGGGCCGCGACATTCTCAGCCGTCTGCTCTACGGCTCCCGGGCCTCGCTGATCATGGGCTTCAGCGCCATCGCCATCGGCGCCATCATCGGCATCGCCATCGGCGCCATCTCCGGCTACTTCGGCGGCTGGACCGACAACATCATCATGCGTCTGCTGGACATTTACCAGGCCATCCCCATGCTGCTGCTGTGCATCGCGCTGGCGGCCGTTCTGGGGCCCAGCCTGCGCAACGCCATCATCGCCCTGGGCGTCGGCATGGTGCCGGGTTACGCCCGCATGATGCGCGCCTCCGTTATGACGGTCCGGGGCAAGGAGTTCGTGGAGTCTGCCAAATCCAAGAACTGCAGCACCGTCCGGATCATCCTCAAGCACATCATCCCCAACGCCATCGGCCCCATGATCGTGCAGATCACCATGGGCGTCGGCAGCTGTATCCTCTCCGGCGCCGCCCTGAGCTTCATCGGCCTGGGCGTGCAGGCTCCCACAGCCGAGTGGGGCGCCATGATCTCCGACGCCCGCGCCTCCCTGCGGCAGTATCCCACCCAGGCGCTGTATCCGGGCCTGTGCGTCATGATCAGCGTGCTGGCCTGCAACCTGCTGGGCGACGGCCTGCGGGACGCGCTGGATCCCCGTCTGAGAAACTGAGGTGGCAGCTATGGAAAACAAGTACTTACTTCAAATCAAGGACCTTGCGGTGGAATATCACACCGACGAGGATACCGTATACGCCGTCAACAACATCAGCCTGGAGCTCCGGAAGGGTGAGGCGCTGGGCCTGGTAGGCGAGACCGGCGCCGGCAAGACCACCGTGGCCAAGAGCATTCTGGGCATCCTGCCCAAGGTCCAGTCGGAGATCACCTCCGGCGAGATCCTCTTCGAGGGGGAGAACCTGCTGGCACTGTCGGAAAAGAAGATGCAGAAGATCCGGGGCAACAAGATCGCCATGATCTTCCAGGACCCCATGACGGCCCTGAACCCCATCGAGACCGTGGGCTTCCAGATCACCGAGGCCATCCGCCAGCACAACAAGATCTCCAAATACGAGGGACAGCAGCGCGCCTGCGAAATGCTGGAGATGGTCGGTATTCCCCGGGAGCGCTACAACGAGTATCCCCACCAGTTCTCCGGCGGCATGAAGCAGCGCGTGGTCATCGCCATGGCCCTGGCCTGCAATCCGGAGCTGCTGCTGGCCGATGAGCCCACCACGGCGCTGGACGTGACCATTCAGGCCCAGGTGCTGGAGATGATGCGCACCCTCCGGGAGCAGATGAACACCTCTGTTATCCTCATCACCCACGACTTCGGCGTGGTGGCGGACTTCTGCGAGTCCGTGGCCGTCACCTATGCCGGTGAGATCGTGGAGAAGGGCAGCGTGGACCGGATCTTCAACAACGCCCAGCATCCGTATACCCAGGGCCTGTTCGGCTCTCTGCCCAGCCTGGATTCCAAGGAGCGGCGCTTGAAGCCCATCAAGGGCCTGATGCCCGATCCCACAAAGGTGCAGAAGGGCTGCGTGTTCTGCGACCGGTGTCCCCACGCCACGGAGCAGTGCGCCGCCGTGAAGCCGGCGCCCGTGGAGACGGAGCCCGGCCACTTCGTGAAATGCAGCTTGGTAAAGGGGGCAGAGCAGTGAATCCGTTATTGGAAGTCAAAAATCTGAAAAAGTATTTCAAGACCGGCGGCGGTATGCTCCACGCGGTGGACAACGTCAGCTTCACCCTGGACGAGGGCAAGACCCTCGGCGTGGTGGGTGAGTCCGGCTGCGGCAAGAGCACCCTGGGCCGGACGGTCCTGCACCTGCTGGAGCCCACCGACGGCCAGATCTTCTTCCAGGGCAAGGACATCACCAATCCCTCCCGGAAGGAACTGCGCCAGCTCCGTGAGAATATGCAGATCATTTTCCAGGACCCCTTCTCCTCTCTGGATCCGAGAAAGACCGTCAGCGAGGCCATCATGGAGCCGCTGATCGTCCGGGGCGGCATGTCCAAGGCGGATATGCAGGCCAAGACCCGGGAGCTGATGGATACCGTGGGCCTGGCGGCCCGGCTGGAGCACTCCTACCCCCATGAGCTGGACGGCGGCCGCCGCCAGCGCATCGGCATCGCCTGCGCCCTGGCTCTGGAGCCCAAGTTCATCGTCTGCGACGAGCCCGTGTCCGCCCTGGACGTGTCCATTCAGGCCCAGGTCATCAACCTGATGCTGGACCTGCAGGAGCAGCGCGGCCTGTCCTACATGTTCGTCACCCACGACCTGTCCGTGGTCAAGTACATCTCCGATGACATCCTGGTCATGTATCTGGGCCAGGTGGTGGAAAAGGCCCCTGCCGATGAGCTGTTCAGCAACACGCTGCACCCCTATTCCAAGGCGCTGCTGTCGGCCATCCCCGTGCCCAAGTACCCCAACAACGCCCAGCGCATCCTGCTCAAGGGCGAGATCACTTCGCCCATCAACCCCAAGCCCGGCTGCCGCTTCGCGGCCCGGTGCCGTTACGCGACCGAGGCATGCAGTAAACCGCAGACGCTGGTGGAGTGTTCGCCGGGACACTTTATCGCGTGCTGTCGTTATAAAGAAATTCAAGAACATAAGGAGGATAATGAAAATGCTTAACCTGAAAAAAACCCTGGCAATCGTTCTGGCTCTTGTCATGGCGCTTTCTCTGCTGGCCGGCTGCGGCGGCAGCAAGACGGATTCCACTACGCCTGCGGATTCCGGCAGCGCAGCCACCGACACCACCGGCGGCGACGCCCCCGCGGCGGATTCCGGCAATGCCGGCGCCAACGCGGACCGCGTTCTGAACATCGCCACCAGCGGCGATACCGGCACCCTGTACCCCCTGGCGGCCTCCGGCGGCTTCGTCAGCCTGGAGTACGCGTTCTATGAGCCCCTGTGGACCCTGACGGCTGAGAACGAGAGAGTGTGGAAGCTGGCCGAGTCCTACGAGCCCGTGGGCACCGATGACATCGAGTTCACCCTGAAGCTCCGGGAGGGCGTCAAGTTCTCCAACGGCAATCCCCTCACCGCGGAGGACGTCATGTTCTCCATGGAGATGTGCAAGGACGATCCCCGGTTCTCCCTGAACGTGGTGGGCATCGACTTTGAGAAGACCAACGTGGTGGACGACCTGACCCTGGACGTATGGTACACCGTGCCCAGCTACACCCAGGACAACGCCTTCACCCAGCTGATGATCATGGACAAGGAGTCCTTTGACATCGAGGCTCTGTCCCAGAACCCCGTGGGCACCGGCCCGTACATCTGCACCGATTACGTGGTCAACAGCCACGTGTCCTGCGTCGCCAACCCCGATTACTGGGGCGGCGAGCCCGCCGTCAAGGCCATTGAGTTCAAGGTCATCAACGAGGCCGCCCAGATCGTCAACGCGCTGGAAGTCCATGACGTGGACATCGTTTCCGGTATCCCCGTAGACGAGATCGAGTACATCGAGTCCCTGGGCTACAACATCGACACCGTGTTCGGCGGCTACGCCAACACCGCTCTGTTCAGCTTTGCCGGCGCCCTGGCCACCAAGGAGGCCCGCTACGCCGTCAGCTACGCCATGGACCGTGAGTCCATGGCCTACATGATGTACAAGGGCCTGTCCTC
>ONVR01000071.1 GCA_900321335.1 uncultured Eubacteriales bacterium
GGGCGGCGTGCTGGGCGGCGACGTGGAAGGCATCCTGCTGCTGGACGTCACCCCCCTGTCCCTGGGCATCGAGACCCTGGGCGGCGTTTGCACCAGACTGATCGAGCGCAATACCACCATCCCCACCAAGAAGAGCCAGATCTTCTCCACCGCGGCCGACAATCAGACCAGCGTTGAGGTCAACGTGCTCCAGGGCGAGCGCGAGATGGCCGCCTACAACAAGTCCCTGGGCCGCTTCCACCTGGACGGCATCGCACCGGCCCGCCGGGGCGTGCCTCAGATCGAGGTGACCTTCGATATCGACGCCAACGGCATCGTCAACGTGTCCGCCAAGGACATGGGCACCGGCAAGGAGCAGCACATCACCATCACCTCCTCCACCAACCTGTCCAAGGAGGACATCGAAAAGGCCGTCAAGGAGGCCGAGCAGTACGCCGCCGAGGACGCCAAGCGCAAAGAGGACGTGGACACCCGGAACAATGCCGATCAGCTGGTCTACCAGAGTGAGAAGACCCTCTCCGAGATGGGCGACAAGATCAGCGCCGAGGATAAATCCACCATTGAAGGCGCCATCCAGAAGGTGAAGGACGCACTGGCCGGCACGGATCTTGCCAACATCAAGAATGCCACGGAGGAGCTCCAGAAGGCCTTCTACGCGGTCAGCGAGAAGCTCTATCAGCAGGCCAACCCCGCCGGTGCGCAGGGGCAGCCCAATCCCGGCGCAGGCGCCGGCAACGGCGGCGCCCAGGGCGGCGACTACTACGACGCGGATTACACCGTAGTCGATGACGACGACAACAACAAGTAAGCACAGAACAGAAACACGCGTTGCGGAGCCGCTTTCCGGCGACTCCGCAGCCTTTGTAATCAACCGGACCCCGCCGGGGCTGTGCCCGGCGGAGAGCGGAGAGGAGGAGCGGCGGAGCAGAAGGAATCCGACAGGACGGCTGTGCTCCGGGACGCGAGACTATGGCAGAGAATAAAAGAGATTATTACGAGGTACTGGGTGTCTCCCGGGACGCCTCTGAAAGCGATATCAAAAAAGCCTTCCGCCAGCAGGCAAAAAAATATCACCCGGATCTGCACCCGGATGACAAGGAGGCCGAGGTCAAGTTCAAGGAGATCAACGAGGCCTACGAGGTGCTCTCCGACGCGGACAAGAAGGCCCGCTACGACCAGTTCGGCTTTGCCGGAGTGGACCCCAACTACAACGCCGGCGGCGCCGGCGGATTTGGCGGCGGCGGCTTCGGCGGTTTCGGCGGCTTTGACGACCTGGGGGATATTCTGGGCAATATCTTCGGCGGCGGATTTGGCGGCGGCTTCGGCGGCAGCCAGACCCGCAACGGCCCCCGGAAGGGGGAGCGGGTCCACGTGAGCACCCACATCTCCTTCGAGGAGGCGGCCTTCGGCTGCGAAAAGGAGCTGAGCGTCTCCCGTATCGAAAACTGCCCGGACTGCGGCGGCTCCGGCTGTGCCGAGGGCACCACGGCGGAGGTCTGCCCGGACTGCGGCGGCTCCGGTGTGGTCACGCGCCAGCAGCGCACGGCTTTCGGCGTCATGCAGACCCAGGGCCCCTGTCCCAAGTGCAATGGCAAGGGGAAGATCATCCATCAGCCCTGTTCCAAGTGCCGGGGCGCCGGCCTGGTGCGGAAGAACAAGAAGGTCACCGTCAAGATCCCTGCGGGTATCGACGACGGCCAGACCATCTCCATGCGCGGCCAGGGCAACGCCGGGATCAACGGCGGCGAGGCCGGCGATCTGTACGTAACGGTAACGGTCCAGCCCCACGAGGTTTTCACCCGCGAGGGCACGTCCGTGTACTATGAGATGCCCATCAGCATCATCCAGGCGGCGCTGGGCGCCGAGGTGGAGGTTCCCACCCTGGACGGCAAAGTCAAATATACCGTACCGGAGGGCACCCAGACGGGGGCCATGTTCCGGCTGCGGGGCAAGGGAATTCCCTCACTCCGGGGCGGCGGACGCGGCGATCAGTTCGTCACCGTAACCGTGCGCACCCCCACCAACCTCAGCGGGGAGCAGAAAGAGCTGCTGAAGAAGTTTGGAGAAACGCTGGGCGAAAACCACGAGACCAAGGAATTCGGCGGCATGTTCGGCAAAAAGAAAAAGAAAAAGTGACGCGCACAAAAAATCCTCCGCCATGACGGCGGAGGATTTTTCTGCTCTTATGGGAGTTATTGGTACATGTCGTAGACCCGCTCCATCATGTGCTCGGCCACCTCCAGGGTGACCTTCACCGGGCAGAAGTCTGTCAGATGGTTGGCGATGACTCTCGGCGCCAGGGCGATCACGTCCTCGCGCTTGCAGCCCCGCTCTTTCAGGCTCTTGAGTCCCATGCGGCGCATCATGGCGCAGATCTCGGCGGCGACCATTTTGCCCATCTCCTCGCCGGACTCGTCGCCCCGGAGCTCCAGGTTCAGGGCCTGGGCCACCAGTTTGATCTTATCCGGTACGGCGGGACCCACCAGCTCCATAGTGGCGGGCAGCGCCAGGGTGCAGCTGACGCCGTGGGAGGTGTGATACCGGCAGGACAGGGCGTCGCCGATGGAGTGGCCCGTGTGGCACATGGTGTTGTCAAAGGCCACGCCCGCCATGTTGGCGGCCAGCATCATCTCGGAGCGCGCCTCCAGGTTGCCCGGCTCGTTCCAGGAAACCTCCAGCCACTTGCCGATCTTCTGCAGGGCGGCGGTGGCCAGTACGTTGGAGTGCTCGTGGGCGATGGAACTGGTCAGGGCCTCGGAGGCGTGGGCAAAGGCGTCCAGACCCGTGCTGACCGTCTCGTCCTTGGGCAGGGTCACTGCCAGCTCCGGGTCGATGATGGCAATGGTGGGATCACAGAACACGCTGTATTTCATATTGACCTGCTTGTTGGAGATGACCGCCACGTGGGTACACTCCGCGCCGGTACCGGCGGTGGTGGGGACCAGGATGATCCGCTGGTGCCGGGTATCCTTGTAGATGGGCTGCTCCCGGATAAAGGGATAGACGTCGCCGGGGTACTCCAGCATGATGCCCACACCCTTGGCCGTGTCCATGGAGCTGCCGCCGCCGAGACCGACAACGCCGTCCACCTTCTCGGCTCTGGCAAGATTGCCCGCCTCGTTGACGATCTCCTGGGGAGGATCGGCGATGACCTTGTTGTAGGTCACGTAGTCAATGCCCGCCTCCTGCAGGCTGGCGATGGCTTTCGCGGGGATGCCAGCCTCTTCAACGCCTTTGTCAAAGACGAGAATGACCTTGGTGCAGCCCAGTTCCTTGGCCTGCTGGCCCAGCAGCTGGATGGCGCCGCAGCCAAAGGTGACCGGGGCGATCTGACGATATTGGAAAATAGCCATAGTAGAACTCCTCCTTCATGACTGGCAGTTCCGGAAGCCGGAATTGCGGATGGTTCGGATGGATTACCTGTTATGTATATCTTACACGGCCCGCCGGTAAAATTCAAGTGTCACGGGCAGGAATAAAAATTTGCCGGGAAATGTAGGTTGTACAATGATGTGTGACAGAAGATAGAAAAAAAGAATAGCGAATGGGAATGACCTGTGTTATGGTTGAGTTGTCCAGAC
>ONVR01000229.1 GCA_900321335.1 uncultured Eubacteriales bacterium
CCGGAACCGGAGCCAGGAGGCGGAGGCCCTGCTGGAGGCCGGGCAGCCGGATTCTCCGGCGCTCTCCGGCAGAGCCTGCTACATCAGGGGGCTGGCGCTGCTGCAGCAAAAGCTCCCCGCCCAGGCCCTTCCTCTGCTGCAGGAGGCGGACGGAGCCCTTGCGGGGACGGCCTACGAAAAGCCCGTCTGTCAGGCGCTGGAGCAATGCTGTCTGGCGCTGGAGGACTACAAGGGCGCCTATGAATACGCCGCCAGACAGCTCCGGCGGTGATCCCGGAGGCAAAAAGCAGAAGGCTGACGCCTTCCGCTTTTTGGTTATTCTCCCACATTCCCGGTGTAAAGCACCCATATAATCTATTGAAAATCATTGACTTTTGTGATTTGGTAAATTATAATGTTAAACGGCTAAAAACCCATGCTCCATGGGCTTTGGCCGGCCTTGCGCCGCAGGGGCTGCAAGGTCTTTTCCCAGCGACAGCAAACACATAAAGGAGAGTAATATCGTATGGCACTACAAGCAAAAAGGTACAGCGTCAGTACCTACCTGAAGTTCTTCCTGTTCTCTGCATTTGGCGTGTTCGCGTTTTTCATCAACTTCAATCTGCCCGCTTACCAGATCCACATCGGCGGCTGGGAGTGGGGCCTGGTCAAGGCCCAGTCCAACGTGCTGTGCTCCCATCTGACCAACTTCATCAAAGCGGCTCTGTACACGGGCAACTTCAAGGCCATGCCCTTCGTCGTCTGGGCCATCGGCCTGTACGCCGTCGTTGACCTGTTCTGGCTCCGGCCGGAAAAGGCCTGGCACACCACCAAGGTCAACGCCGCCTTTGCCATTTTCAAAATCATCGGCTTTATCGTGCTGACCATGATCGACATCGACATCTACTTCGGCGCCCACTTCGGTTTCATGGGCTGGCTGTTCAACGGTGTCGACTCCCTCAACGGCAACTCCATCGCCAACTTCGTCATGGCCAACATTCTCGTTACGATTTGTATCTCCATCCCCTGCGCGTCCCTGTTTTTGCCTTTCCTGGTGGACTACGGTCTGGTTGACTTCATCGGCGTGTTCGTCCGCGTGATCATGCGCCCGGTGTTCAAACTCCCCGGCCGCGCGGCCATCATCATGGTCACCGCCTTTCTGGGCAACTTCTCCGCCGGCCACATCGCCGTCAACGACCAGTACAAGACCGGCCGTATGACCGAGCGTGAGTCCGTCTGTATCGACACCAGCCTGTCCACCGTTTCCGTGGGCTTCTTGATGGCCCTGGCCACCAACACCGGCCTGAACAACGCGGAGCTGTGGGGCGGCAAGAACTACTGGAACCTGTTCTTCTGGGTGGCCTTCCTGATCACCCTGATCGTCGCCTTCATCGGCGTGCGCATCCCGCCTCTGCGGGGCATCCCCGACAACTACTACCCCGGCGCGACCCCCAATCCTGAGCAGGTCATCAAAAAGGGTATCTTCTCCGCCGCCATCACCGAGGGTCTGGACATGGCCCAGAATCAGGACAACGTGGGCAAGCGCATCAAGTACTACATGATCGAGACCATGAACGTGCTGGGCACCGTGGCCGCCGGCACTTCCTTCTTCGGTACCTTCGGCGTCGTGCTGTACACCTACACTCCCATCGTAAGATGGCTGGGCTACATCTTCTGGCCCTTCTTCCGGATCTTCGGCTTCAAGGGACAGGAACTCACCACCGCCACCACCGGCGCTATGATCTCCTTCGTCGAGGTCACCGTTCCCGGCCTGCTGGTCACCACCGGCGTCTGGAGCATGCGTCTGCGCTTTATGCTGGCCGTGCTGCCCGTAACGTCCATCATCTTCCTGGCCTCCTTCGTCCCCTGCTGCATGGGCACCGAGGTCCCCGTGAAGTTCTGGCATCTGTGTGTGATCTGGCTGGAGCGTATGATCCTGTCCATCATCATCACCGGCATCTTCGCCATCATCCTCTTCCCCGCAACCATGATCGCGTAAGCGGAAAACATAGACATACGCAAGCGGCTCTGCCCCATGGGCAGAGCCGCTTTTTCATTCGATTTCGATGTTTTCCACGCCGTGCTTCAAAATAATGTTGATCAATTCGTTCCGGGAATAATTGCTCTCAGCGGCGATCCTGTCCAGAGCCGCCAGCGTCTCCTCCTTGATCCTGACTGAGATCAGCCTGTTGCCGTCCTCTCCTCGCTTCTTGATAATTAACGGTTCATTTTTCATAGACATAACCTCTCAATCCAATATAATTATAGATTGACAAGTCATGTCAAAAAATATTATAATATGATATCGTATTTAATATCATATTATAATACACGAGGTGAACCACATGGACAACACAACGACAACGGAAGTTCAAACTGCTCAGGAACCTGTGCAACCGACAAAATTCTGCAAGCACTGTGGGTCAAAAATACATGAAAAAGCTGTTTTTTGCCCAAATTGTGGCTGCCAAGTCGAAGAGATCCCTTCCGCACAACAGCCAAACATCGTCATCAACAATTCCAATCAAAATACTAACGTCAACACGGTTAACGCAGTTGGCGTTGGCCGCCCGCGAAACAAATGGACTGCCTTTCTCCTTTGCTTCTTTCTTGGTTTTCTCGGCGCTCATAAGTTCTACGAGGGAAAAACGGCAATGGGCATTGTCTACCTCTTCACTGTCGGCTTATTTGGTATTGGCTGGATCATTGACCTGATTTCAATTTTATGTAAACCAAATCCGTATTATGTATAACTGATTCTTGCAAAAAACACCCCCGCGGTTTGGATAACCGCGGGGGTGTTTCACGTATTTTTACACCTTTTCAAAGTCGCTCTTGGCCACGCCGCACACGGGGCACACCCAGGTGTCGGGGATCTCCTCCCAGGGGGTGCCGGGAGCGATGCCGCCGTCGGGGTCTCCCACAGCGGGGTCATAGACGTAGTCACAAACGGTGCAGACGTACTTATCCATGGATCGTCCTCCGTTTTCTCAGCCGAAGTAACGCTTCAGCAGGCCCTCGAAAGCCTTGCCGTGGCGGGCTTCGTCCCGGGCAATTTCATGGACGATATCGTGGATGGCGTCCAGATTCAGCGCCTTGGCCTGCTTGGCCAGATCGGCACGGCCCTGGGTAGCGCCGTGCTCAGCGTCGGCACGCAGCTCCAGGTTCTTCTTCGTGCTGTCGGTTACGACCTCACCCAGCAGCTCGGCAAAATGCGCGGCGTGCCAGGCCTCCTCCATGGCGGCCTTCTCAAAGAACGCGCCGACCTCGGGATAGCCCTCACGAATGGCAACACGGCTCATGGCCAGGTACATGCCCACCTCGGAGCACTCGCCGTTGAACATATCACGAAGTCCGTTTTTGATATCCTCAGGTGCGTCGGAAGCTACGCCGACAACGTGCTCGGCGGCCCAGACCTTGTCACCGGCCTGCTCCATGAACTTGGACGCGGGCGCCTTACAGACAGGACACTGCTCGGGGGGATTGGGGCCCTCATAAACGTAACCGCAAACACTGCAAACCCATTTTTTCATCGCAATCAACCTCCATCATAAAAAGAATTCATTTTATATTGAACCACCGCAGCACGCTTTACACTTTCCGTAAAACGTAATGCTGTATCCGGTGATCTCAATTCCCGTTTTTTCCGCTTCTCCAACGCTGTCTTCCAACCTGATTTCCGTCTCCACGTCCGTAACACTGCCACACGCACTGCAAATCAAATGGGCGTGCCGGGAGGTATCCGCGTCAAAACGCTCCTCTCCGTTGACAACTCCCACGCTGTTGATCACACCGTCCTGCTTGAGAATGCTCAGATTCCGGTAAACCGTAGCCAGACTGAGTCCGGCGATCTCCGGCTTGAGCTGGGTGTAGATCTGCTCCGCCG
Source organism: uncultured Eubacteriales bacterium (assembly GCA_900321335.1). GTDB lineage: Bacteria > Bacillota > Clostridia > Oscillospirales > Oscillospiraceae > RUG678. The sequence goes on from ONVR01000229.1 coordinate 3,866, forward strand.
TAGGGTGAAGCTTGGATTCCATCAGGGCGCGCAGGATCGCGTCCCGCTTGTAACTGTGTCTTCTAACCTGCATCATGCACCTCCTTTTGAGAAAAATAATAATTATTCCTGTTTTCATATTATACCAAAGAAAACTGCTTTTGTAAAGCCCGAATTTCCGCTCCGGATTGTCCGCTTCCAACAAAACTGTTGACATTGCCCACGTCCTGGGCGAAAATAAAAGCATGCAAACGAAAAGGAGGGCGGCCCCATGGATTTCAAATTGGTAGCCCCTTATTCCCCTACCGGCGATCAGCCCCAGGCCATCGACGCCCTGGTGGAAGGCGTGCGCCGGGGAGACCGGTTCCAGACCCTGCTGGGCGTCACCGGCTCCGGCAAAACCTTCACCATGGCAAACGTGATCCAAAAGCTCCAGCGGCCCACCCTGGTGCTGGCCCACAACAAGACCCTGGCCGCCCAGCTGTGCAGCGAGTTCAAGGAGTTTTTTCCCGAAAACGCGGTGGAATACTTCGTATCCTATTACGACTACTACCAGCCGGAGGCGTATATCGCCCACACGGACACCTATATTGAAAAGGACAGCGCCATCAACGACGAGATCGAGCGGCTGCGCCACAGCGCCACCTCCTCCCTCTTCGAGCGGCGGGACACCATCGTGGTCAGCTCCGTATCCTGCATCTACGGTCTGGGCGACCCCATCGACTACGCCAACATGGTCATTTCCCTGCGGGTGGGGCAGCAGCGGGACCGGGACGAGCTGCTGAAAAAGCTGGTGGAGATCCGGTACGAGCGCAACGACGTGGCCTTTGAGCGCAACTACTTCCGGGTCCGGGGCGACACGGTGGAGCTCTGGCCGGTGTACGCCAACGGCTACGCCATCCGCGTTGAGTTCTTCGGAGACGAGATCGACCGGATCAGCGAGATCAACCCCGTCACCGGCGCGCCCATGCGAAACCTGTCCCACGTGGCCATCTACCCCGCCTCCCACTACGTGACCACCGCGGAAAAGATGGAGCGTGCCATCGGGGAGATCCTGGCGGAGATGAAGGAGCGTGTGGCCTGGTTCGAGGCCAACGGCAAGCTGGTGGAGGCCCAGCGGATCCATCAGCGGACCATGTACGACATCGAAATGATCCGGGAGATCGGCTACTGCACCGGCATCGAGAACTACTCCCGCATCATCTCCGGCCGCGCCCCGGGCAGCGCCCCCATGACCCTGATGGACTATTTCCCCAAGGATTTTCTCATGTTCATCGACGAGAGCCACGTGACCCTGCCCCAGGTGCGGGCCATGTACGCCGGGGACCGGTCCCGGAAGGAGAGTCTGGTCCAGTACGGCTTCCGGCTCCCCTCCGCCTTTGACAACCGGCCTCTGACCTTCCCGGAGTTTTCCCAGCGGATCAATCAGGTGATCTGTGTGTCCGCCACGCCGGGCCCCTATGAGCGGGAACACTCCACCCAGATCCCGGAGCAGATCATCCGGCCCACGGGCCTGCTGGATCCCAACGTGTCTGTCCGGCCCGTAAAGGGCCAGATCGACGATCTGGTGGGCGAGATCAATCTCCGGGCAAAGCGCAATGAGCGGGTGCTGGTGACTACCCTGACGAAAAAGATGGCGGAGGATCTGACGGATTACCTGACCACAAACGGCATCCGGGTCCGGTACATGCACTCGGACATCGGCGCCATGGAGCGCATGGAGATCATCCGGGACCTGCGCCTGGGCAAGTTCGACGTGCTGGTGGGCATCAACCTGCTCCGGGAGGGTCTGGACCTGCCGGAGGTGTCCCTGGTGGCCATTCTGGACGCCGACAAGGAGGGGTTTCTCCGCAGCGAGACCAGCCTCATCCAGACCATCGGCCGGGCGGCACGAAACGCCGACGGCCTGGTGATCATGTACGCCGACACGGTGACGCCCTCCATGGACGTGGCCATTACGGAGACCCGGCGCCGCCGGGAGCTCCAGGATGCCTACAACAAGGCCCACGGCATCGTCCCCAAGACCATCGTCAAGAGCGTGCGGGATCTGCTGGAGATCTCCAGCGACGCCGCGGGCACCTCCAAAAGCGAGGAGAAGATGTCCCGCAAGGAGCGGGAGGAGACCATCGCCAGACTGGAAAAGGAGATGCGGCAGGCGGCCAAAATGCTGGAATTCGAGTACGCCGCCCAGCTCCGGGACCGGATCATCCGGCTTCGGGGCCAGTCGTAACGGCCAGAAGACCCGGGAAAGGGCTACCGCCCCTCCCGGGTCTTCTCCTGTTCCCGCTTCCGGATCTTTACGGTGAGGATGGTATAAAAATCTGTCTCCGTCCTGGTGAGCACCGTGTGGATGCCGGAGCCGTTGAGGGTCCTTACCCCCGCCTCCACCGTGTTGAGAAAAGGCTTTACGTCCCGCAGGGCATAGGCGGGCAGCTCCGTCCTTTTCTTTTCCAGAAAGGCGTCGATGTACTGCTCCGTCTCCCAGACGGTCATGGCGTTTTCCAACACCTGACGCAGGATCTCCCGCTGCTCCTGCTCCCCCGTCAGCCGCAGCAGGGCCCGGGCGTGACGCTCCGACAGGCCGGCGCTGCGGATCTGTTCCAGAAGGGATCGGGGCAGCCGGAGAAGCCGCAGCTTGTTGGCGGCGGCAGACTGGGACATCCCCACCCGGCGGGCCGCCTCCTCCTGGCTCATTCCGAACTCGGTCACCAGGCTGTTGAGCCCCTCCGCCTGCTCGAGAAAATCCAGCTCCCGGTGCTGCAGATCCTCTACCAGCGCCAGGACCCGGCTCTCCCGGGAATCCGCCTGGAGCACCACGCAGGGCACCTCCGCCAGACCCGCCAGCCGGGCCGCCCGGAGGCGGCGCTCCCCGGAGATCAGCCGGTACCCCGTCCCCTCCCGCCGGACGGAGAGCGGCTGCAGGACCCCGTACCGGGCTACGCTGTCCGCCAGCTCCCGGATCTCCTCAAACCGGCGGCGGGGATTGTCGCCCCAAGTGATCGCCTCCGTGGGGAGATACGTAATGCGCCCCGGCTCAAACGCTCCCCGTTTTCCCGATCCCTGCACCTTGCATCAGCCCTTTCACAAGATATATGGTCATTTCTGTCTCATGATATACCATATATTGGAAATTTGCTGTAGAATTGTGGCGTATGGGATAAAAAAATACCGGCACATCCGTGCCGGTATTTTTTTGATTCGTCTCTTATTTGTCGACGGCGTCCTTGAAGGCCTTGCCAGCCTTGAACTGGGGATTCTTGGATGCGGGGATCTTGATCTCTTCCTTGGTCTTGGGGTTGCGGCCGACGCGGGCGGGACGCTGCTTGACCTCGAAGGAGCCAAAGCCTACCAGATGCACCTTGTCACCGGCAGCCAGGGTCTCGGTGATGGCGTCAACGGTAGCGGAGAGGGCCTTCTCGCTGTCCTTCTTGGAAAGGCCGGACTTCTCGGCAATCTTTGCAACAAGCTCAGTTTTGTTCATTTGTACTTACCTCCAAAATTATATTCGGTTTCACTTTATCCAAAGGCGCTGTTCTGTGGATTCGCCTTTTTTACGTGATTCCAGATCGCCAGCAACTCCTGCGCCGACATCTGTTCCGGGGTTTTCCCCTGTGCCAGGACCTGCCGCTCTGTCTCGCCGAACCGGCGGGCGAATTTGTCACAGGCCTCCTGCAGGACCGCATCCGGGTCCATGCCCAGATGCCGGGAGACGTTCACCGCTGCAAACAGCAGATCTCCCAATTCCTCCCGGGGGTCTCCCCCGTCCTTTTGCGCAGCCTCCAACTCCTCCAGCTCCTCCCGGAGCTTTTGCAGGGACTGGGCCGTCTCCGGCCAGTCAAACCCGGCCTTTGCGGTCTTGTTCTGGATCTTTTCCGCACGCCACAGACCCGGCAGCGTTCTGGCCACGGCGTTCACGGCGTCGGTCACGGTTTTCTGATCCTTCTCCACCCGCTTGATGGCGTCCCAGTTGTCCAGGACCTGTCCCGTTGAAGTGACGGAGCCGTCGCCGAACACGTGGGGATGCCGGGAGATGAGTTTGCGCACGCACATGTCCGCCACGTCGTCCAGATCAAACCGGCCAGCGTCCTCTTCCAGGTCCGCGTGGAAGATCACCTGGGTCAGAACGTCGCCCAGTTCCTCACACAGATGGCGGGGATCCCCCTCGTCGATGGCCTCCACCGCCTCGTAGGTCTCCTCCAGGAAATTCCGGCGAATGCTCTCGTGGGTCTGCACCCTGTCCCAGGGGCAGCCCGCCGGGCTGCGGAGCAGTTTGATCAGCCGCTGCAGATCATAGACATCGTACTTAGACTTGTTTTCAAAATTTAACATATTTTCTCCCATTATTCAAGCCCTAACACATATTTTTATAGGAAAAGACTGATTTTATCAATCAATTCAACCATTTTTTCATCTTTTTGCCATTTGGCAGATATTTCAAGTCCTGTTTTTTCACGGCACCGAAGGCAAACACGCAGATCCCATAGACGGCGGCCGA
>ONVR01000151.1 GCA_900321335.1 uncultured Eubacteriales bacterium
CGCAGAGCAGATCCGGAGTGCGGTGCAGCGGGCTGCCCAGGCGGTGGACGCCGTGATCACCCAGGGCATGGACAAGGCCATGAACGAGTATAATCACGGATAAGAAAGAACTCCGGTGGAATAAGCGTGCCGGGGCAGCAAGAAAGAGATTTCATGTATATCAGTAACGCAAATTTCTGCATTGGAGAAGCATCAAAACATCAGGAAGCGGACATGTATGTCTGCAGCTTGGTGGAAAAGATCGCGCTGGATTTCACGAAACGTCAGAATATAGACTTCAGAGCGTCCACACGCACAGTGGGCATCGGATGATGGATCTGAAATCCAAGGGGAACTGACAAAACCGGCGTGGCCAATAAAGGCCACGCCGGTTTGATGTTTTGAACGGGTCATCACGGCCTCAAAACGCCTTCCGGGAGGAAGACACCGTGACATGCCGATCTCTGCCGGGTTTTCAGAAGCTGAAGTTGATGCCGCCGGTGAGCTTGTTCATGCTCTCGGCCATGGCGCTGTCAGCGGCCCGCATGGCCTCGTTGACGGCGGCAACCACCATATCCTGCAGCATTTCCACGTCCTCGGGATCCACAGCTTCCGGATTGATGGTCAGGGACAGGACCTCATGCTTGCCGTTGACAACGGCAGAAACCATACCGCCGCCGGCGTTGGCGGAGTAAGTTTTTTCCTCCATCTCGCTTTGCATTTTCATCATGTCCGCCTGCATCTTCTGGGCCTGCCGGATCATATTTGCGTTGATACCGCCGCCACCGCCGAAGCTGCTGCCGCGAAAACCGCCTTTTGCCATAGAAAACACTCCTTCTCCAAAATCATTCAAATGTTACGCCGTACTTGCTCAGAGAGTCCAGTTTGGCGCTGCCTGCGTCGCTCCCGGATGGGGCGGAGGGCGCCTGGGTATCTGTGGCTCTCACCAGGACCTGTCGGCCCAGTACCTTGCCGGCGGCCTCCCGTACCTGCCGGAGCACGTCGGGAGAATCGATCATATGCATCGCAAAGGGGTTCTTTGCGTGGATCGCAATACTGTTTCCCTCCACAACGGCGGCGCACTGGGCGCTGTCGCTGAGGAAGGCGTAGGTGCCGATGTCCATATCATTCCGGCATGCCTCCAAAACAGCGGACCAGACGTCTTCCGGCGGGGGAGACGCTTTCCGGTCAGAGGCCGCGGGGGAGGGCTGCACTGTTTGTGCGGGGGAAACGGTCTCCTCCTGCGCCAGGGGCGGATAATCCTTCCCGGGGTCGTCGAAAACGGGAAAGTCTCCGTCCGTTTCCATATCCGTCTCCCGGAATTCGTCTACGTAAGGCTCGTCCTCAAAGGGCTCGTCCGCCTCCTGCGCCGGCATCGGCGATGGGAAGACGCCCTTTTCCATCCGGTCTTCCAGTCGGCTGACACGGGAGACCAGGGCGCTGAGGGATTCCGACAGCCGCTCGTCACACAGACGGATCACACACATCTCGGCAATGAGGCGGCGATTGGCACTCTTGCCCATATCCCGCATGGCCTGGCTCATCACGTCAAGGGCGGCCAGCAGGCGCGCCCGGGAGAGTTTGCCGCTCCAGGAGCGGAGCGTAGCCTCGTCAAAGGTGCCGGAGTAGAGACGGTCGGCGCCGTCACCGGCGACCTTTGTCACCAGAATATCCCGGGTAAGGGTCATCAGCTCGTCGATGGCTGCGGCCATGTCCTTTCCGGCGCTGTGCAGTCCGTCCAGCAGCTTCAGCGCACCGGCAGCGTCACCGCTGCTGATGGCGGAGAGCAGCCGCAGGGTGTCGGCAGAGCCCGCAAGGCCGATGGTGTCCAAAATAGACGCGGCGTCGATCACGGGAGCGGCGGCGCACTGATCCAGCAGACTCAGCGCGTCCCGGAGGGCGCCATCTGCCAGCCGCGCCAGCAGGGATGCGCCGTCCTGAGTCAAGGGAAGCTGCTCCTGCCCGGCCACGTACAGCAGCCGCTGGGCGATTTTGTCCGAGGGGATTCTGCGGAAGGAAAACCGCTGACACCGGGAGAGGATCGTGGCGGGGACTTTGTGGATCTCCGTGGTGGCCAGAATGAAAATCAGATGCTCCGGGGGCTCCTCCAGGATTTTCAGCAGGGCGTTGAAGGCGGAGTTTGAGAGCATGTGTACCTCATCGACGATATAGACCCGCTTTTTCACGGAGGCCGGGGTGTAGATCGCCTCGTCCCGGAGTTCCCGGATGTTGTCTACGCCGTTGTTGGAGGCTGCGTCCAGTTCCTCCACGTCCAGAATACTGCCGCTGTCGATGCCAAGACAGGAAGGACAGGCGTTGCAGGGGTCGCCGTTGACCGGATGCTCACAGTTGACGGCCTTGGCCAAAATCTTGGCGCAGGTGGTCTTGCCGGTGCCCCGGGTGCCCACGAACAGATAGGCGTGGGACAAGCGCCCCGTCTGGACCTGCCGCAGCAGGGTATTTGTAATATGCTCTTGTCCGACCACGTCCTCGAATTTCCGGGGACGCCATTTTCTGTACAGTGCCTGATACATAAGAGCCTCCAATGAGAATCTGAAACGGTAATCAGAGAAACGGTTAAAAAATGGGCGCGACGCCTGACGAGACCGCACACCGATCGTTGTATACATGGTATGCCCGATGCTTTGACAGCTTGCTCAGAACCGGCACCCTCACGGCACACGCAAGGTTTCCCTTAATGCTGCTCGGTTCCCCGCCTGACATGGTTCGTGAATTTGCGTTGCGCAAGACCGGTTCGTCTACGCCGCTCATCAAAGCCTGACAACACACCATCTACCCGAAGACCGGAATTCGCCCCTGCTGTAGCGGATTGCAGGTACAGGGCACCGCTGACTCCCCGGATAGTGCGGTCTCGTCCGGCGCCGCGCCGGAACGCGGTTTAGACGCACCTATTATACATCATCGGAATCTCTTTTTCAACCTGGAAAATGAGAAATCCCTTGAAATCTGTCCCGGGGTCTCCGGGGGTGAAGCTGACATTGAAAAAAGGCGCGGGAAATTTCCCCGCGCCTGATGAAGATGGGTTACATACCACAGCCGCAGCCGTTGTTGTTGCCGCAGCCACAGCCGCAGCCGTTATTGCCGTAACCGCCGAAGAGAATGATGATAATGATGAGAATGATGATCCAGCTGTAACCGCCGAAACCGTTGCACATAGATGGTACCTCCTGAAAAGCTATGCGTCATTGCTGACGTACTACATCGTATGCGCACCCGGCACCGTCCGTGACAGCGGTAATCCGGAAACGGGCGGCGTTCACCAACGAGCCGGCGGCGGAATACAATGGTAGGGAAAGACGGAGAGGAGTGATGCTATGGATATTGCAGTCGTGGGCGGCGACAGACGCTGGTATGCACTGGCAAGTCTGCTCATAGACGGAGGCGAAGAGGTCACGGCGGTGGGCTTTGAAACGCTGGGGGGACCGGCTTACCCGCCGGAGGCGGTGAAAGCGGCCCTTGCCCGGGCGGCCTGTATCGTGCTCCCGGCCCCGGCGTTTGAGAACGATATGGTGTGCGCGCCCTGCAGCGCCGCGCCAGTCCCGGCCCGGTGGATCGCGGCCTGCGCCGCCGAGGACGCGATCATTTTTGCCGGCAGACCCGGCGTCGCCCTGGAGGGAACGCGGGCCAAGGTGGTGGACTACTTGCAGTGGGAGCCCTACGCCGTTGCCAACGGAGAGTTGACGGCAGAGGGGGCTTTGGAGATTTTGATGCGGGAGCGGGACCGGGCCCTGTCCGGCGCCCGGGTGCTGGTGACCGGGTACGGCCGTATCGGCAAACTCCTGTGCCGGAAGCTCCGGGCGCTGGGCGCCCGGCTTACCGTCGCGGCGCGAAAACCGGGGGATCTGGCCATGGTCGCCGCCATGGGGGACACCCCTGTGCCGATCCAGGGCCTGCCTGGTCTGGAGCTACCCTTTGATATCGTCGTCAACACCGTTCCGGCTCCGGTGATCGGGAAAGAACTGCTCCGGCATCTACCGGAGGACGGCGTGTGTCTGGAACTGGCGTCCCGGCCGGGCGGTTTTGACCCGGCGGCGGAGACCATGGGTATTCGCCTGATCCGTGCCCCGGGGCTTCCCGGAAAATACGCTCCGGTGACGGCCGGAGAGATCCTGCGGGATACTATATATTATTTCATGGAAGAAATGAGGAAAAGACCTTGAGTCAGATGAAAGTAGGCTTTGCCCTGTGCGGGTCGTACTGTACATATGCAGACGTACTTCCCGCCCTGGAGCGGGCAAAGGAGACCTTCGGAGATGTGACGCCGATCATGTCGGAACGCGCCTATACCACCGACAGCCGGTTCGGTGAGGCGGCGGAGTTCATCCGGCAGATCGAGACGATCTGCGGCAAGCCTGTCATAAGCACCATCGTGGAAGCGGAGCCCATCGGCCCCCGAAAGCTGTTTGACGTGCTGGTGATCGCCCCCTGTACGGGCAATACGCTGGCAAAGCTGGCGGCGGGCATCACCGACAGCAGCGTGACCATGGCGGCCAAAGCCCACCTGCGCAACGAGCGGCCTCTGGTTCTGGCCATCGCCACCAACGACGCCCTCTCGGGCAGCGCCAAAAACCTGGGGACGCTTCTCAACCGGAAAAACGTGTACTTTGTCCCTGTGTATCAGGATGACCCGGAACACAAGCCCCGGTCGCTGATCGCAGATTTTGCCCGGCTCAACGCCGCCGTTGAGGCCGCCGCGGCCGGAAAACAGCTCCAGCCCCTGCTGATCGGCAGATAAAAAGAAAAAAGTGGGAAAAAACGGGCTCCGCCGCAATTTTTTGCGGCGGAGCCTCTTGACATATTGGTTACAATTAGTTACAATGTGAAACAAACCGGAGTTTTTGGTATACATAATTCAGTTTACGGAGGAATACAAAAATGCGCGGAATGCGTGGACGGATTTTTACCGGCGTTCTGACCCTGGCGCTTGTGTGCGCCCTGGCGTTTGCCCCTGCCGCCGGAGCGGTCACGGAAGGGGAGATCGACGAGCTCAAGCAGCAGAGCGCCGATCTTGAGGAGCAGATGGCGGCTGTCAGCGAGAAGATCAACTCTTTGGAATATGAGCAATACGCCACGGGAAAGAAGAAGGAAGTCCTGGACGAGCAGATGGTGCTGACCCAAAACGAGATCGACAACATCATCGAGCAGATCGCCGTTTATGATGAGCTGATCGCGGAAAAGCAGCTTGAGGTGGAGCAGGCCCAGGCGGAAGAGGACGCCCAGTGGGAAGCGTATAAAGAGCGTGTCCGTGCCATGGAGGAGAATGGCATGATCTCCTATCTGGCAGTGATCTTTGAGTCCGCGGACTTTGCGGATCTGCTCAGCCGGCTGGATTTCGTCAACCGGATCATGCAGAGCGACAAGCAGCTCTACGAGGCCATTGACGCGGCACGCCTTGCCACCATCGCGGCGCAGGAGGCTCTTCAGCAGGCACAGGACGGCCAGCGGGCGCAGCAGGAGGAGCTGGAGACGAAAAAGGCAGAGCTTGCCCAGCAGGTACAGGATGCCTCGACGCTTATGGCCGAGCTTCAGAATACCATTGACGAGCAGGAGAGCTACTACGCGGAGCTGGACGCGCAGCAGGCGGCTCTGGACGAAGAGCTGCAGGATCTGATCGCCCGGTATGAGGAGGAGCAGGCCCGGCTGTCCGGTTCTGCCGTGTCCGGTACGGGCAGCTTTATCTGGCCGGCCCCTGACAGCAATGTGCTCACGGACGTTTACGGCTGGCGAGAGGTACACCCTGTTTACGGCACATCCCGGATGCACAACGGTATTGACATCGGCGCGGCTTACGGCACGGAAGTGCTTGCAGCTGACGGCGGCACCGTGATTACGGTGGCCTACGATTCCGGCGGCTACGGCAACTACGTGATGATCAACCACGGTAACGGCATGTCCACCCTTTACGCCCATATGTCAGCCGTTTACGTGTACGAGGGACAGGTGGTTTCCCAGGGTGAACAGATCGGTGCGGTTGGTATGACCGGCGGCGTCACGGGTCCCCATCTGCACTTTGAGGTGTGGATCGGCGACGGCAGAACGGATCCGCTGAATTACTTTACCAACTACGTCTACTGATCCCTGGAACAGTCAATCCACGAAAACAAACCGGCAACAGCCCGTGATTCCGGTCACGGGCTGTTTTGTTATGCCGAAACCGGTAATTTTTTGAAAAAATCTGTAAATCCTATTGACAGACGCTGCAAAAGGGTATAAGATACCAACAGAATCAATTTTGTGCAATTAAATTTTGCAAAATCGAAAGGAGAACAAACCATGAATGTCTATGATTTCACTGTGAAGGCCCAGGACGGCAGCGACGTTGCGCTGGCCGATTACAAGGGAAAGGTCCTTCTGATCGTCAACACCGCCACGGGCTGCGGATTTACTCCTCAGTATGACGAGCTGCAGGATATTTACGAGGCGTTTCAGGACAAGGGCTTTGAGATCCTGGACTTCCCCTGCAACCAGTTTGGGGAGCAGGCGCCCGGCGATGACGAGGAGATCCATTCCTTCTGCACGGGCCGCTTCGGCATCACCTTCCCCCAGTTCTCCAAAATCGACGTGAACGGTGAAAATGCCATTCCCCTTTACAAGTGGATCACCGAGAATACGAAGTTTGACGGCTTCAACGGCCCGGCGGGCATCGCCATGAGCGCCATGCTCAAGACCATTGACAAGGATTACAAGAAAAACGGCAAGATCAAGTGGAATTTCACAAAAATCCTCATCGACCGGGAAGGCAATCTTGCCGGACGGTTTGAGCCCACACTTGACATGAAGAAAGTTCGGGCTAAAATAGAGGAGGTGCTGTAATGCATTTTGACTATAAGACGGAAAACACCTGTTCCCAGCTCATCAGCCTGGATATTGACGGGGACGTGGTGACTAACGTGAAGTTCACGGGTGGCTGCAACGGCAATCTGAAGGCCATTCCCATCCTGGTGGACGGCTGGACGGTGGACCAGATCGAGTCCAAGCTCAAGGGCATCACCTGCGGCCGGAGAACCACCTCCTGCGGCGACCAGCTGGCGAAGGCTGTCCGGGCCGCTTACGAGGCGCAGCGCACGGGCTGAACCGAATGAAGGAGAAAGCAGAGGAAAACATGGAAAATCAGGTTTATGACAGCTTGAAAATTGAAAATCAGATCTGCTTTCCCCTCTATGCCTGCTCCCGGGAGATCATCAAGCACTACAAGCCCTTTCTGGACGAGCTGGATCTGACTTATACCCAGTATATCGCCATGATGGTGCTCTGGCAGTACCGGTCCGTGACGGCAAAGCAGCTGGGAAAGTACCTGTATCTGGATTCCGGGACCCTGACGCCCATGCTCAAGAAGATGGAGGCCAAGGGGCTGCTGACCCGGAACCGGGATCCAAGAGATGAGCGGAATCTGGTGGTGACGCTGACCCCCGCTGGGGAGGCCCTGCGGGAGCGTGCGGTTTCGGTGCCGGAGCGGATCGCCGGCTGCGTCAAGCTGGAGCCGGAGGAGGCTATGGCCCTGTACGCGATCCTGTATAAAATCCTCGGCCAGTCCCGGGACGAATAAGTGCAAAAATCCTCATGGACGCAGCACCTGCGGCATCCATGAGGATTGCGTTATAAAAAAAGATAGGAGCGGGAATATGGATAGAAGCAAGACAATCATCCGGACCAGCGTGGTGGGGATCCTGGTCAATCTGGTCCTGGTGGCCTTCAAAATGGTGGTGGGACTCATCTCCGGGTCCATCGCGGTTGTGCTTGACGCGGTGAACAATCTGGGGGACGCCCTTTCCTCCATCATCACCATCATCGGAACCAAGCTGGCGGGAAAGCGCCCGGATAAAAAACACCCCTATGGGTACGGCCGGATCGAGTATCTGACCTCGGTGATCATCGCTGTGATCGTTCTGATCGCCGGCATCACCTCCCTGCGGGAATCGGTGGAGAAGCTCATTCATCCCACCCAGGCTACTTATACCGTGATCTCCCTGGTGATCATCGCGGTGGCCGTGGTTGCCAAGTTTCTGGTGGGCCGGTACGTCAAGGGCGTGGGCAAGCGGATCAACGCCCAATCCCTGGTAGCCTCGGGTTCAGACGCGTTTTTTGACGCCATTTTGTCCTTTGCAACCCTGGTGGCGGCAGCCGTCAGCATGCTCTGGGGCGTGAGCCTGGAGGGGATCCTGGGTGTGATCATCTCCATCGTTATCATCAAAGCCGGTGTGGAGATGCTGCTGGAGACCCTCAACAGCATCATCGGTGTACGGGCGGACAGTGAGCTGACGGGAGCACTGAAGCAGACCATCTGCGGCTATGACCGGGTGTATGGAGCCTATGACCTGACACTGCACAACTACGGCCCAACGGAGATCATCGGATCGGTGCACATCGAGGTGGACGACGCCATGACGGCCCGGGAGATTCACCGGCTGACCAGGCAGATCAGCACCGACGTGTACGCGCAGTACGGTATCGTTCTGACGGTGGGGATCTACGCCTCCAACACGGACCAGACGGACCTGTCCGAGATCCGGACCTATGTCGAACAACTGCTGGCGGAGCGGCCGGAAGTGCTTCAGATGCACGGCTTTTACGGAGAGCCGGAGAAGAAAACCGTCTCCTTTGATCTGGTGGTGGATTTTAGCGCCGATGCCGACGCGGTGAAGCGGGAGCTTCAGGAGATGCTGACGGAGCGATACCCGGACTATACGTTTATCATTCTGCTGGACACGGATTACAGCGATTAAAAAGGAGCGGTTGTTGTGAAGGAGATCTTTCATCGGATCAGTGTGAGAAAATATGAGGATCGTCCCGTAGAACCGGAGAAGATCGAGATCCTGCTCCGGGCGGCCATGGCGGCGCCCTCTGCCCGCAATCAGCAGCCTTGGGAGTTTTTCGTGGTCACCAACCGGGAAAAGCTGACAGAGTTGTCAAAGGCGACGCCATACTGCGGGTTTACAGCCGGGGCGCCGGCGGCCATCGTGACGGTGTACCGGAAAAACTGCGCCGCTCCGGACTACGCCCATATCGATATGAGCGCCTGCATGGAAAACCTGCTGTTGGCGGCGGACGGCCAGGGCCTGGGCGGGA
>ONVR01000262.1 GCA_900321335.1 uncultured Eubacteriales bacterium
CGACTGGATCGTATGATTCTGTCGGAGACTGTCTGCTTTTTCCAAGTTAAGAGGCTGCCACATTTATTCAAATGCGACAGCCCCTTGTTATTCCCTCATTAAAGCTTACGCCTCAGTGTATGTGTACAAAGAGTCTCGTTCTGCAGCAATCAGGCTGTTACCAGTCTGCCGTTCTTGAAGACACAAGCGACATCGTTCAGCACTTCAATGTCTTCATCCGGGTTTCCGTCATAGGCGACAAGATCTGCGCACTTTCCTTCCTTGATTGTACCGAGCTTGTCGTCGATCAGCAGAATCTCAGAATTATTCTTCGTCGCCTGAATCAGGGTCTCCAGCGGTGTGAACCCGATCTTGTTGACTCTGAGGCGGAACTCATATATGCCGTTGCCATGGCTTCCGGTGTACACTCCGGCATCCGTGCCCCAGCCCATCTTTATACCGGCTTCTCTCGCAGCGATCATGCCTTCTGTCAGCACCTTGACGACATGCTTTGATTTCTCGGTCATGAATTCAGGAACAAGACCTGCAAACTCCACGAAAGCGAATGGTGCTGAGAGCGTCGGAACCATGAAAGTCTTATCAGTTGCCTTGTACATGCGTATGCATTCATCATCCATGATGCTGGAGTGTTCGATCGTCCTCACTCCGCAGCGTATGCTCATCTTGATTCCTTCTGATCCGTGGCAGTGCACGGAAACCGGAAGATTGAGATATGCTGCTGCATCACATGCTGCCTGCAATTCATCCTCGAATATAATCGCTGCGCCTGGTTCTCCTCCCGGATTCATGACAGCGCCTGTCGCCATGATTTTGATCCACTTTGCTCCAGCCTGATACTGTGTGCGGACCGCTTTGCGGTATTCCTCCGGGGAATCCGCCTCGAGATACATGGTGCCAAAGAAATTGTTGCCTTTCTCCGTCGGCGAGATGATTCTCCCGCTCGGCAGAACAGTCGGACCCACAACCAGTCCATCATCAAATGCCTGCGCAACGCTGATGATGATATCATTACGGTCACCGACATCCCTGACCGTTGTGTAGCCCATGCGAAGATTATCCTGCGCAAGCTTCACAGCCCTCATGGCACGGTATACATCCGGCTGCACATTTTCTTCGAAAGTATTCATCCCGCTTAAGTCGAGATGCAGATGTCCCTCGATCAGCCCTGGGATCACCGTTTTGCCGGTCATGTCATAAGCGTTCTCGCAGACAACCGTACCCGGCGCCTTGATCTCCTGTATAATGCCATCCGATATAACAATGTCGGCCCTGTTTCCTTCGAAACCTTCTGTCAGCTCCGGCAGAATTCTTGCATTCTTTAATACGACCATAGGTATTCTCCTTTATGTGACACTAATGCGTTTCCTTCATCATTCCGGCAATGCGGTTATGCAGCATTCTGGTTCCTGATCTTTTTTGTATATTTGTCCCAGATCACGAGAGAAACGATACCGAGAGCCATCATGCAGGCAAGGCCAATGAACAGCGGCTTGTATCCGGCATCTCCCAGTCTGTCCAGCAGACGGCCGGCAACTAGCGGAGCGAAGATTTCCGGCAGGTATCCGAGCGTGCAGACAATACCGATCGCTGTTGCTGCCGATTTCTCCGGCACTCCGCCTTCAGGCAGCATTGAGAACACCAGGCTGTATCCGGCATACATCGCAAAGTAGATCACGACGAGCAGTGCGACGAACAGAGGCACAGACATGTTACCGGACAGTGCCAGAATGAAGGTACAGATCCCCATCGCTGCGAATGTTAAATATAACACCATTGATCTCCTCGGGGCTCTGTCAGCACAGATACCGCCGGTAAAGCACGCAATCGGTCTGATGTACTGTGAGAGCATGGTGACCATTGCAGCTCCAGTTGCCGCAACGCCCAGAACGTTAGACGCGTATGGAGTGAAGTAGTAGAACAGGATATTCATGCAATAGGTGCAGCACAGTGTCAGCGATAAAATCCAGACTGCAGGGATCTTAAGAACGCTTGCAACATCTGCCATCTTCATGCGCTCGGTCTTTTCGCCTTCAATCTTTTCTTCCTTCATAATGAAGAACAGCAGCACGCCGAGGATAATGACAAAGGCTGAATAGAAGATGATCACTCCATTAAGGCCTGCAAGATTGCTCGCCGTTTTGCTGAAGTGATTAAAGATCGCCAGTGTGACTGCAAGCGATATCGCGTTTACAATACCGCGACCTCCGTCCATAAAGCCCGTTGCTTTACTTTGCTCATCTGCATTCGCCATCTGGCGCAGCGCCTTGAGGAGAGACGGCCAGAACGCGAACAACGAAGTGAACCCCCAGAGCATATAAATTCCGAGCAGCATTCCGTAATTCGGGTGCATGAGGTGCAGTAATCCGCCAAGTCCTGTCAGGACAAGGGATACGCTCATCAACTTCCTCGGGGAGACCATATCTGCAACGACTCCACCAAACAAGTACGAGATCGCACCAAAGACGCCAAACATAGATCCGAACATACCCATTTGTGTATTGGTCAGGTTATATGCCTCAAGATAAGCATCATAGTAATAGCCTCTGAAATACGGAAGCCCATAGATCATGGATCCCGCAATCGTAACAATGATCAGCCGGAACATATTCTGCCTCAGCTTCGAAGTGGTTTGTTCTTTCATTTGTCTAGCTCCTTTTCCACGCAGTATGAAATAACTATTTCAGTTATACCATTTGTACACTGCTGCAGCGGAAGGTGCAAAAGCTCAAATCTGTCATATCACGACAAGAATTCATATTGCTTGTCGCCTAAGTGTAAAAAACAGGGTCGTCTGCATATACGGGACTGCCCATTCGTGCAGCTTCACGCAAAAGAATGTTTTTTGGATTCTGACGACAATTTCTGATTGTGCATGATGAAGAGCTTTGCTAAAATGATTCAAAAATGATGCTTAAAAAATAAGGATTTCAGTATGACGATGAGAAAACATGTCGGTGCCAGGATCCACCTGTACCGTAAGAAGCAGAATCTGACTCTGGAGCAGTTGGCACTGCTGATTCACAAGAGTCCCTCTACGGTCTCCAAGTATGAACTCGGAAAGATCAGCGTTGATATTGACACACTTTACGACATTGCAGAAGTGCTGAATGTTTCCATTGAACAGCTTGTGGATTATAAGTTGAAAACCGTCCGCGACAAGGCTGATGCCACGGGTTTCTTTACACTGAGAAGCATTTATTATATGTACCAGTACTTCACACCAATCAAACAGCCTATCGTGAGTGCATTAGAAATCATCCCGGATCCCACGCAGGACGATGACCGCATTATGTTCTACTACGATATTCACAATACCAGGGACTATACCAATGCGAATTTCATCTATCAGGGTCGTATCAGCTATTATGATGCTTTTGTTACGATGAAGGTTATTAACATGTTCGGCGGGTCCATAGATGAAATGTTCATCTACGTTAAAAACCCTCTGTGGATTCGCAATACAACAACCGGTCTGCTGATGTGTCAGTCTATGACACTCGGCAATCCTGTCGTTACCAAGGTGGTTTTCTCAACAGATGTCATCTCAGATAACGAAATGCTGAGGGAATTCCTAAGCATGTACAACAAGGATCTGCTCAATAATCTGAAAAAAACCAACTATGTGACGCTGATTGATAACTGGGAGAATAAACTGTAGTCATGGAAAGTCTGCAGACAAAGAACATGCCGGCAGCAGCTGCCGCGAAAAAAGAAACGTAAAAAGGACTTCCGGAATTGCCCGAAAGTCCCAAAAAAGTGGAGCTGTTAGCGGAGGAGCGCAGCCGACGCAGCTCAAGGTTCCCGACTTTACGGCAACGCCGTATGATCAAAGGAAACCTTATGGAGGGAGTCTGCTGAGGTTGAGGGTTCGACCGACATCATATTCCAAGCAAAAATGCACCTCCTGTTGGAGGTGCATTTTTGCTTGGAGCTGCTGGTGGGAATCGAACCCACAACCGCGGCGTTACGAATGCCGAGCTCTGCCATTGAGCCACAGCAGCACAGCTGTTTAG
>ONVR01000207.1 GCA_900321335.1 uncultured Eubacteriales bacterium
AGATTCACCAAAAGGGCATATACAGAACTGAAGTTCACCAAAAGGGAATCGTGCAGGAAACCGGGCACATTCACGATTTAGCGCAGCAAACCGCCGTGCTTTTCGTGCAATTGGAGCAAAGGGGCAAAAACTCCCGGCCCTGCGAAAACAGGACCGGGAGCGAAAATAGCTTTGCCGGGACAGCTGCCGGATCAATACAGATAATCCGGCATCATCATGACCGCCGTGCTGAAAATGGTCGCCACGGTACCGAACACGACCGGGCCGACGAAAGCGTTGTGGGTGTGCCTGTACAGCGCGCGGTTGATCAGCGTGCCCGCGATGGTGATGGGGATAAAGAGCAGGCAGGTCGTATAATACTTCCAGCGCATATGGAAGCCGAGGCCCGCGCCGGTGGCATTGAGCTTGAAGTAGTGGATGGCGAGGATCACCACCAGGCCGATCAGGTTCAGGCACAGGCAGAGCCAGAGGTTCTTCCGCTCGCTCATGCCCTTGACGCGGTTAAAGGCATTCATGCTCACGGAGTTGACGCACCAGAAGAAGATAACGAACGGGGCATAGCGCATGCACTTGAGCAGGTGATCCCAGGTCATGATCGGGAAAGTGAGATCCTGCAGGCGGAAGTCGACCATCATCGTATACTGGAAGAAGGCCGCCACGACATAGAGAATGGCAAACACCGAGAGACCGAGCAGAATCGCCTTCAGGGCGTCCTTCAGGTTCGCGCACACGCCGACGGCGCGCAGCGAGAGGCCGCGGCGCCTGTGCACCAGGAAATAGAACAGCAGCAGAACCGCCAGCGCGATCAGGGCGTTGATCGTCAGCCAGCACATGATGCTGTTCTGCCAGGTGTTGAGGAACCAGCGGGTCAGTCCGGTCTTCTCCCCCATGTGCAGGAACTTGTAGGTAGACTGACCGAAGCGGATGTTGGTCATCGGCAGGATGAAGCTGACGACCACCGCGGGCAGAAAGTACAGCCAGCGGGCCGCGCCGCTGCCGGCCTCGGCCAGCGGCTCCACCGCGTCGTCCTCCGCCTTGCGCAGGGAGCGGAAGAAGGGCGCCTCCATCAGGATCACGGCCAGGGGCGCGATCATAAGCGCGATGCCGACCAGGCCGACACCGCCGGCAAAGACCTGCTCGCGGGAGCGGATCTGTGTGCTGGGGATCGGGTTCGGCGCGCCGATAGTGGTCTCAAAGAAATCCACCACGTCCGCAATCAGGGCCTTGGCAAACACGCCGGTGGCATGGGTGACCAGATGGGCGTTATAGATCATGACGGCATTGCCGGTTTCGAGGTCGCCGTAGACCTTGCCGATCTCGATCTTCACATTGGGATCGTTGAGCTCCTCCTCGGAGAAGAAGTCGCCCGCGCGGTTGACGAGTTCCTTGAACTCCGGCTTGACGCTCAGATCGCCGGGGAGATAGCCCTCAACCTTGGTGTAGTTGTTCGCATAGGGGCTGCGGTCGCCGGTATCCCAGGCGATGGTGATGCCGGTGGGGAAGCCGTCAAAGGGCATGAACATGGTATCAATGATCATGGCCGAGACGATCTTCTGTACATAGTCGGCCTCTTCCCGCTGCTGACGGCCGTATTCGTTCATCACCTCATAGATGTTCGTGCCGCCCTTGGAATAACCCGCAATGCCGATGCGCGAGGAATCCACATAATCCAGCGCGTAATACACATAGTCGATCACATCGTAAATGCCGTAGCCCACGGTGGACATGTCCATGACCGCGGAGGACTTGCCGGCAGCCGTGATGTCCGGCGTGAAGACCACATAGCCCCGCCGCGCCAGCTCCATCGCGTAGTCCTGGTGGGTCTGGAGCGTACTGTCATTGCCGTGGCTGAACACGATGGCCGGGGCCGGATTGGCCGTCGTCGCCGTCTTGGGACGGTACTCATACATATGCACCGTCTCGCCGCTGGGGATGGCCAGATTGTAGTCGTGGATCTCCACCTGGCCGCCGGAGGTGAGATAAAAGCTGGATACAAAGGCGCTGATCAGGCAGAGGATCAGCCCGATTACAAGAAGCCGTTTTGCCTTTTTCATTTCTTTTCCTCCCTTTTTCTGTCCTTTTCTCGTTTCTTTGCTCCGCGTATCCTTCCCTATCCTCCCTTCCCGCGGGAGCAAATATATCCTTTTGAATTAATTTTATCACGCAGAATTCATATTGTCAACAAAAGAAACGCCCCGGAAGATCAGGGCGTTTCCAATTATGCAGGCGGAAGGAACGGTCACTCAAAGGGGACCGGGCGGAGCTCCTCCACGGTGTTTTCATCGTAGCGGTTAAAGCAGCGAAGCGCCTGCGTCACAGCGGCCAGGTCCTCATCGGAGAGCCCCGCCAGCGCTTCAAACAGGGGGGCAAAGCGCTCTCGCGAAATGCGCTCCACCCGGTCAAAATAGGCCTTCACACCGTACTCGGTCGGGCGGAGGAGAATGTCCTTGCGGTTGAAATTGGACTGGAATTTCTGCGCCAGCCCCTTTTCACAGAGCGTCTTGGTCATCTTGGAGAAGGAGCTCTGCGGGATGCCCAGATGATTGGAGATCTGGATCATATTGGTCTTGTCCTCGTCGTGCTCGATCAAATACTCCAGCACCTGCCATTCCTGCGGCGACAGATAGACGTCATCCACGATATGGTTCTCGCTCCGGTAGGCCCGGGCCGCCATATTCACATGGAATACCAGGGCCGCCATCAGATCCCGATACCGACCCATCCACTTCAATTCCATGCCGTCACTCCTCTCTCCGTTCTTCCTAGTGTTTCATTCTATCAGATTGCGGCGCTTCCTTCAAGAAAAACTCCCGCAATTTTTGCCGCCCGGCGAAATAAAACGCCAGACCGAGAGCCTCGAGCAGGAGCAGGACGTTCAGGGAGGCGCTGACGCTGTACTCGGAAAGCAGGCATCCGGTCAGCACTGTCGCGCCGAAAGCGCCGAAGGTGTTCATCCCGTTGCCCAAGCTCTGCGCGCGTGCCGCGAAGGCTTTCGGGCTGATCTCATCCAGGAAATCCACAATGGCGGGAGCATACAGCCCGAAGGAGAAGGCCTGCAGCGCAAAGGCCGCATACAGCATCCCCACGGAGCCCGCCAGCCGGACCAGGGCCAGCTTCACCAGAAACACACACATCGCCGCTGTCAGCAAACGGCCGCTGCCCAGGCGCCGTAACGCGGGATAGAGCAGCATGACGGGGATCTCCATCAAGCCCTTGAACGCCGTCAGCAAGCCGAAAGCACCGAGACTTCCGCCGAGCGACAGCAGGATCGAATAGCGGAAGGAGTTCACCGCGCTGTCCCCCGAGAAGATCAGCGCCGCACCTAGCAGCAACAGCAG
>ONVR01000156.1 GCA_900321335.1 uncultured Eubacteriales bacterium
CGAACTTCCGGACATGGAGGACAGCGCCTACGAGATGCTCTGTCGGAAACTGGGGGACACGGCGGACCCAACCCGGATCAAAAAAGCTTCCGACGGCCTGATCCGACGGGGGTTTTCCTGGGAAGAGGTCCGCACGGCCGTATCCCGTTATCAGAGCGAGCATGAAATGGAACCAACGGAGTATGAATAAATGAGCAAAAGAATCGGACTTGTGTCCCTGGGGTGTGCCAAGAATCTTGTCAACTCGGAACAGATGCTCTATCTGCTGGATGAGGCGGGGTTTGAGATCACCGGGGAGACGGAAAACGTAGACGCCGTGATCGTCAACACCTGCGGCTTCATTGAGAGCGCCAAGATGGAGGCTATCGACACCATCCTGGAGCTTGCCCAGGGGAAATGTCAGGGAAAGATCGGTAAAATCATCGTCACGGGCTGCCTTTCCCAGCGGTATCGGGACGAGCTGCTCCAGGAGATGCCGGAGATCGACGCCATTGTGGGCGTGGGGAGCTTTGACCAAATCGTCTCCGTGGTGAACAGGACCCTCAGCCATGAGACGGTTTCCGCGTTCTCCGATATCCACCACACCAACGAGGAGATCGGCAGGGTGAACACCACCTCGCCGGCCTGGGCTTATATTAAAATCGCCGAGGGGTGTGACAACTGCTGCGCCTATTGCGTGATCCCCCGGATCCGGGGACGTTTTCGCAGCCGCCCTCTGGAAAACGTGGTGGCAGAGGCGGAGCGTATGGCAAACGACGGCATCAAAGAGCTGATCGTGGTCGCCCAGGACATCACCCGCTACGGCAAGGATCTGTATGGGAAATCCGCGCTGCCGGAGCTGCTCCGGCGGCTGTGCGCCATTGAGGGGTTTGTCTGGATCCGTCTGCACTACCTGTATCCCGACGAGATCACCGACGAGCTGATCGATGTGATCGCGGAAAACGATAAAATCCTCAAGTACCTGGACATCCCCCTGCAGCACATCGACGATCATATTTTGAAAACCATGTGCCGCCGGGGCGACAGCGGGCAGATCCGTGCGCTGCTGGACCGGCTCAGACGCCGGATTCCCGGCCTGGTCCTGCGTACCAGCCTGATTACCGGCCTGCCCGGAGAGGGAGAGGCGGAGTTTGAAGAGCTTTGCGAATTTGTCCGGGAGGCGAAGATCCAGCGTACCGGCGTGTTTGCCTTCTCACCCGAAGAGGGAACGCCGGCGTATCACATGGACTTTGTGGACGGGGAAACGGCACAGCGCCGGGCGGAGCTGATCATGGACATCCAATCGGAGATCATGGATGACTACAACGCCAGCCGTATCGGTACCGTTGAGAAAGTCCTGGTGGAGGGCTTTGACGGGATCTATTATTACGGCAGGAGCTACGCCGAGTCGCCGGATATCGACGGCAGGATCCTGTTCCGTGCTGAAGACGCGCCCATCAACGATTTTGTGACGGTCCGCATTACGGACTGTGAAGACGGCGAACCCATTGGAGAGAGGATTGACGATCCATGAATACTGCAAACAAACTGACCATGATCCGGGTGATCCTGATCCCCATGTTTCTCATTGTGCTCTACATCGGATTTCCCGGCAGCAACTACGTTGCCCTTGGCATCTTTGTTCTGGCCAGCATCACAGACTTTGTAGACGGCCAGGTTGCCCGCCGGTGCAATCAGGTGACGGATTTCGGCAAATTCATGGACCCCTTGGCGGATAAGGTGCTGGTTTTAGCGGCCATGATCTGGTTTGTCCAGACGGGCATGATCCCCGCATGGGCTGTCATCATCGTGGTGGCACGGGAGATGGCTGTGTCCGGCATGCGGCTGATCGCCGCCGCTGACGGCCGTGTGATCGCCGCCGGAAAGTCCGGCAAGGTCAAAACCGCCAGTACCATGGTTTGCCTGATCATTCTGTTTTTCCCCGTGGGTCAGATCCTCCGCTGGATCTGCATCGGGGTGATCGTGGTCACCACGGTATACTCCGGCTGTGAGTATCTGATCCGGAACCGGGCGCTGTTTTCACAAATGAAATAAGAGGGACGTTTTTCCATATGCTGAATTTTCAACCGTTACAGTTAGAGGACATTACGAAGCTACGTCCCTATTTTGAGACGTGTACCTCCCGTATCAGCGACCAGACCCCCGGTGCCGCCGTGATGTGGCGGGAGTATTTTCACACACAATACGCCATTGAGGATGGGGTGCTGTATTTTCAGGTGATCCATTACGGTGGGGAGCTGGCCTTTACTTCGCCCATCGGCGCACAGACGCCGGAGGCCTACGGCAAGCTGATCGACTACTGCCGGCAGACGGACACGCCCCTGGTGCTGTGTATGCTGCCGGAGGATCTGATCGGCCCTATGCAGAGCTGCTGTCCCCAGGCAGAGCTGATCACCAATGAGATCTGGAGCGATTATCTCTATGACGCCCAGAGCATGGTGACCTTTGCCGGCAGAAAGCTCAGCGGTCAGCGCAACCACGTCAATAAGTTCAAGCGCCTGTATGAAAACTGGACCTTTGAGCCAATTGAAGCATCCAATCTGGCGGATGCAAGGGCGTTTACGGAGCGGTTCATTGCAGAGCACAAAAAGGACTCTGCCACCTTGGAAGAGGGGGACCGGAAAACGCTGGAGGTTCTGGACCACTATGAACTCTACGGCATGCTGGGCGGTGTGCTCCGGGTAGACGGCGCAATCGTCGGCATCTCCATTGCGGAAAAGCTGGGCGACACCCTCTTTATCCACGTTGAGAAGTGTCTGCGGGAGTACGAGGGCTCCTATCCCATGATGGTGCAGTGCTTTGCAAAGCACTACGTCACCGAGGATATTCACTATATCAATCGGGAGGAGGACGACGGCGATCCCGGTCTGCGAACCTCCAAGCAGTCCTATCATCCCGTGGCGCTGCTGAAAAAATATACGGTAAGAGTATAAACGAAACCCGTCCTTCTCAGGACGGGTTTTTCTTTAAGATTCCCTTAATTCCGACGGCTTACGGAATTCTTAAGGATTCCTTCCGACCTTTCTTCGATTTGTTCTGGTAGGATGGAACAAACGGAGAAAGGGAGGTGTGGCTATGTGGATCCACAGTGCTGCGGACGTTTTGTCATTGTTATTAAAGGTGTTCAGCATCTGGTTTTTTATTACCGCGCTGCTGTTCTGGAAAAAACCGAAAAAATATCCCATCAAAGCGCCCCGGACACGCTTTGCCTGTCTGATCCCTGCCAGAAATGAGGAGGCGGTCATCGCCGATACGGTGCAAAGTCTTCTGGCGCAGCGGTACCCGAGAGCGCTTTATGACGTATTCGTGATCCCCAACAACTGTACCGATCACACCCAGACCGCAGCCGCGGCGGCTGGCGCGAAGATCCTGAACTGTACCCATCCCGTCCGCTGTAAGGGAGATGCCCTTCGACAGGCTATGGACGCCCTTCGGGACGAAGGGTACGACGCCTACTGTGTTTTTGATGCGGACAATCACGTCCATGAGGGATTTCTCGGGGCGATGAACAACGCCTTCTGCGCCGGAGCCAGGGTTGCCAAGGGCGCGCTGCGGGCGAAAAATCCGTATCAGTCTCCGGTTTCCGGCTGTTACGCCCTGTACTATAGCCTGTTTGACCGGATCTTCAATCCGTCCCGGGCGAATTTGGGGCTGTCGGCCAAGCTGGTGGGAACGGGATTTGCCGTCAGCCGGGAGGTGATCGAAGCCACCGGCGGCTGGCCCACACAGACCATCGCGGAGGATGCGGAGTTCAGCGCCATCTGTGCGGCCATGGGAGAGCGGGTCGCCTGGGTGCCCGAGGCAGTCACCTACGATGAGGCGCCCACGGCGTTCAAAACCTCCGTGACCCAGCGAATGCGCTGGTCCAGCGGGATCATGTGCGCAGCCCGCAGACGGCTGGGCAGCGTACTGGCAGCCATCACGGGAAGCCGCCCCGGCCTTGCCGTGGATTCTCTGCTGTTTCTGTGCGCGCCGGCCGCTCAGGCAATCTCCGTGCTGCCAATGGCGGAGCGGATCGTGGAGAGCGTCTGGAACGGCAGGACCGATACGCTGCTTCTGGCGGCAGGCCTTGGACTGGCAGTGAGCGGCGGCGCTATGCTGCTGCTGGCGTCCTGGCTGGCTCTGACTGCAGGGGTGCGGGATCGCAGGATCCTCAAAGCCGTTGCCTTTTTTCCCCTGTTTATGGCGTCATGGCTGCCCATTCAGATCGTATCGCTGCTTCGGCCCGCCAGAGACTGGAAGCCCATTCGACACGGCGCCTGCCCGGATTGGCGCCGGAGCGGGGAGGAGGCGCGCAGACTTCCTCGTCTTGACAAAAGCGCATAAGAATACACGCCCTGCCGCGGCAGGGCGTGTCGTTATTTTGTAATTTACCGGCTCTCTTCCAGGTCGATGCCCCAGTCGCTGCACATGCGGTACAGGAGCTTGGCCAGGGCCACGGCACCGTCGCGGTTGACCAGAATGCTTGCCACGTTGTCGCAGACCTGTCCGGAGACGTCGGTGAGCGCGCCGTCCTTCATGGCAAACTGGTGCTCTGTATACACGTGGGAAAACGTAAGGGCAATTTCACTTTTGGCCTTGTTGTGTGTGACGTTAAATGTGTTGCAGAATACGGGTTTCATGATAACCTCTCCTTATCATTCTATAGTGGTCAGACGGCTTTTACAGCTGCTCCAGGGCGCGTGCCAGCTGATCCGGACAGGAAGTACCCCGTCCCGCGCAGTTGATCCCTTTCAGCCGGGAGACGGCCTCGGAGACCTTCATGCCCTTTACCAGAGCGGAGATACCCTGCAGATTGCCGGGACATCCGCCGTAAAATTTGACGCTGTTGATGACCTCTCCGTCGGTGTCGATTTCGATCTGACGGGAGCAGGTGCCTTTGGTGGTAAATGTTTTCTTCATAAAAATAACCCCTTGTTTTCAAAATCGGCGGAAGGCCGCCGGAATGCCGGTGCGTCAGAAGACGCCCGGTCCGCTTGGTGTGCCGCTTGTACGCTGCTGCTCATAGAGAAGCAGGGCGTTGTAAAAGTTTGCCTCTGTGATCCCCATATAGGGAGTGATGTAGATCTCCAGGATCGGGAAGGAGAAGCGCACCAGGGCCTCCAGAAAAATGCTGATGATAAAGGAAAGGATCATCCAGCCGAGGAAGGACAGGTGCAGCGTGAACAGTGTCCACTTGTTTCCCTGCATCATGCGTTTGGACGCCCGGATGCAGTCAATGGCCCGCATGTCCGGATGATCATAGAGAATATAGTAGGACATGCGATAGCGGTAGGCGGCGATGATTCCCGGAATGACGAACAGCATAGACCAGAGGAAAATGAAGACGGCCTGTAAGACGGCGATGGCCGCAACCTTTCCCAGACTGTTGAAACCGGAAACCACATCCCGGTACGAGCCGGGGATCCGGCGACTGACCTTCAGACAGTAAAACTGATAGCCGGCGCTGACAATTGCCAGGGTCAGAGCCAGGGCGACGATCAGGATTTCAGAGACGAGGCCAGGCCGGGGGATCAGATTCAGCAGATCCTCATAAGTCAGTACGGCGTTCATGTTCGCGTAGGTAAAGACATTTTGATAAAACGTGGTTACACCGGAGAGAACGGAAATGATGGTCTGGATCACGGTGACGATCACAAGATAAAGCAGCGTGACGGGGTATACGCTGGGTCTTGTCTCCCGCATGAGGATTCTGCTGGCCTGCTTTATGGATGGTCTGTCAATCAACAAACCGCATCAACTCCTTGTTTTCTGGATTCTCCGCATGACCGTTTCGTTTCGCAAGATGCTTGCCGTGACGGAAGATGCAATTATTATAGCACACACCGGGACAAAAGCCAAACATTCTGAAAAAATTTATTCCTTGCCGGGCTTGTCGAAAAACATTAAAATTTGAGATACAAATTTGTATATGTTATGGCCTTGACTTACAACACAAGAAATAGTATTATTGGTAATACACGGATTACTATATCTTGTGGTTTGAAAGAATACAGCCTGGAGCAAGGGATTTTATGAAGAGGAGCGTTTATCATGGCGGTTGAAACAATCAAGAAGCGGGACGGCCGGATCGTCCCGTTCAACAAGGAAAAGATCACCGAGGCGATCGTAAAGGCGTTTGACGCCACCTACAAGCCCGGAAATGAGGAGGCAGCCCGCCGCCTGACCGATGAGGTCCTGTCCATCCTTGAGGTGGAGGGAGAGCAGGTTCCCGACGTTGAGCATGTGCAGGACCTGGTAGAAAAGGTGCTCATGGACAACGGCTATGTCACCACGGCCAAGGCTTATATTCTGTACCGGGACAAGCGTTCCCGCCGCCGGGAGATGAATACCCGCCTCATGCAGACCTACGAGGAGATCACCTTTGCCGATGCCCGGGACAGCGACGTCAAGCGGGAGAACGCCAACATCGACGGCGATACGGCAATGGGTGTCATGCTCAAGTACGGCAGCGAGGGCGCCAAGCAGTTCTACAACATGTTCGTGCTGAACCCTGACCACGCCAAGGCCCATCAGGAAGGGGATATTCATATCCACGATCTGGATTTCCTCACCCTGACCACTACCTGTACCCAGATCGACATCATTAAGCTCTTCAAGGACGGCTTTTCCACGGGCCACGGCACTCTTCGCGAGCCCAACGACATTGCTTCCTATTCCGCCCTGGCCTGCATTGCCATTCAGTCCAACCAGAACGACCAACACGGCGGCCAGAGTATCGTCAACTTCGACTACGGCATGGCCGACGGCGTCCGGAAGACCTATATCCGCCTGTACCGGCAGAATCTGGCCAAAGCCCTTATGCTCTGGGACGGCATCGACGATCCGGAGGACGACGTAAAGGCCATCATTGCCCAGGTCAAGGAGCAGACGGGGCTTACCCCCACCTTTGAGAAAAACCAGGCGTACCTGGACGCGGAGCTTCCTTTGCTGGTTGCCAAATACGGCAATGAAGAGCAGCTCAAGCGCGCCCAGGAGGTTGCCTGCCACTATGCGGCCAAGGAGACGGACCGGGCTACCTATCAGGCCATGGAGGCGTTTATTCACAACCTGAACACCATGCACTCCAGAGCCGGTGCCCAGACGCCGTTTTCCTCCATCAACTACGGCATGGATACCTCTCCCGAGGGACGTCTCGTGATGAAAAACGTGATGCTGGCCACCGAGGCCGGTCTGGGCCACGGAGAGACTCCCATTTTCCCCATTCAGATCTTCCGTGTCAAGGACGGCATCAACCTCAACGAGGGCGAGCCCAACTACGACCTGTTCAAGCTGGCCTGCCGCTGCAGCGCCAAGCGGCTGTTCCCCAACTTCTCCTTTGTGGACGCACCCTTCAACCTTCAGTACTACAAGCCCGGCCACCCGGAGACGGAGGCCGCTTACATGGGATGCCGTACCCGCGTTATGGCAAACGTATACGATCCCACCCGTGAGATCTGCAACGGCCGCGGCAACCTGTCCTTCACCTCCATCAACCTCCCCAGACTGGGTATCAAGGCCAAGGGCGATATCAACCGCTTCTTTGAGGATCTGGATCACAAGCTGGATCTGTGCGTGGATCAGCTTCTGGAGCGCTTTGAGATCCAGTGCCGCAAGCACGTTTACAACTACCCGTTCCTCATGGGACAGGGAGTCTGGATCGACAGCGACAAGCTCTCCTGGAATGATGAGGTCCGGGAAGTGCTCAAGCACGGTACCCTGACGGTGGGCTTCATCGGCCTTGCCGAGACGCTGGTGGCCCTCATCGGCGAGCACCATGGTCAGAGCGAGCGGGCCCAGAACCTGGGCCTGGAGATCATCACCCACATGAGAAAGCGCATGGATGAGGAGAGCCAGAAGCGGAAGCTCAACTTCTCTCTGATCGCCACCCCCGCCGAGGGACTCTCCGGCCGGTTCGTGAAGATCGACAAGAAAAAGTTCGGCATCATCCCCGGCGTCACCGACAGAGACTACTACACCAACAGCTTCCACATCCCCGTATATTACAATATCTCCGCCTTTAAGAAGATTCAGCTGGAGGCGCCTTATCACGCCTTGACCAACGGCGGCCACATCAGTTATATCGAGATGGACGGCGATCCACTGGACAATCTGGAGGCTTTCGAGAAGGTCATCCGCTACATGCAGAAGTGCGGCATCGGCTACGGCTCCATCAACCACCCGGTTGACCGGGACCCCGTCTGCGGCTTTACGGGCATCATCAAGGATCAGTGCCCCCACTGCGGCAGAAAAGAGGACGACGGTGAGGTCGGCTTTGAGCGGATCCGCCGCATCACCGGATACTTGGTGGGTACCCTGGACCGCTTCAACAACGGTAAGCGGGCTGAGGAACATGACCGGGTCAAGCACGGCATCACCGAGGAATAAAAACGATTCCCCTCCCCGGATTTCGGGGAGGGGAAATTCAAACCAAAAAGGGGAGAGAGATATGAGAATTGCGGGAACGGTACAGGATTCCATCGTAGACGGCCCCGGCATGCGCTTTACGCTGTTTACCCAGGGTTGTCCCCACGGGTGCCCCGGCTGTCAGAATCCCCAGACCCACGATTTTAACGGGGGCAAAGAGCGATCCGTTCAAAGCGTGATCGATGAAATGCTGGAAAACCCGCTGACCGATGGGCTTACCCTTTCCGGGGGAGAGCCCTTCGCCCAATGTGAGGACTGCGCGGCCGTTGCCCGGGCCGCCCGGGAAAACGGCCTGAATGTGTGGGCCTACTCCGGCTATACGTTTGAGCAGCTCCTGGAGCGGAGCAAAGAGGATCCTGCCGTCACGGAGCTTCTCAGCTTGACGGACGTGCTGGTTGACGGTCCCTTTGTTCTGGAAAAGAAAAGCATGGACTGCAAGTGGCGGGGCAGCACCAATCAGCGTCTGATCGACGTGAAGACAAGCTTGGCAGCAGGCGCCGCCGTTGAGCGGGAAGCCTGAAGAAAAACCATTCGGCGCAAAAAAGGATCCGGCATCCAATGATGCCGGATCCTTTTTGTTGTTTCTTGCGATCAGAACAGGCCGATCACGTTGAAGGCCACGATCAGGCCGGCAAACACGATGGAAACCGTAGAGCACAGCTTGATGAGGATGTTCAGAGAGGGGCCGGAGGTATCCTTGAAGGGATCGCCCACGGTGTCGCCCACGACAGCGGCCTTGTGGCACTCGCTGCCCTTGCCGCCGTGATTGCCTCTTTCGATGTACTTCTTGGCATTGTCCCAGGCGCCGCCGGCGTTGGACATGAACACGGCCATGGCAAAACCGGTGACGGACACGCCGCCCAGCAGACCCACAACACCCGTGGGCCCGAGGATCAGGCCGGTGATGATAGGAACGATAACAGCAAGCAGAGCGGGGACGACCATTTCGTGCAGAGCACCCTTGGTGCACAGGTCAACGCAGGCGTCGTAGTCGGGATCGGCCTCGCCGGTCATGATGCCCTTGATCTCACGGAACTGACGGCGCACCTCCATAACGATGGACTGAGCAGCCGTCTGCACCGCGCTCATGGTGAAGGCAGAGAACACGAAGGTGAGCATGGCTCCGATGAACAGTCCGACCAGAACGGTGGGACTGGTCAGAGAAAAGTCCAGGACCTCTTCGGTCTTGGTCTGAACAATGTCCACATAGGACACCAGCAGAGCCAGAGCG
>ONVR01000041.1 GCA_900321335.1 uncultured Eubacteriales bacterium
CGTCTCCATCGGCGGCTCCCGGGCCGCAGGCGCGGGACTGGTCAACTATACCAACGCCTATACGCGCCTGTATGAGGCCAGTTACGTAGCCGGTACGGCGGCAGGCGTCAAGCTGGAGCAGCTCATAGCGGACTACGCCCTGGGCGAGGCCAACTTCACCCCCGGCGATACCATTAAGCTCGGCTATGTGGGCGCCCGCAGGGACGCAGAGACTCTCTCCGCGGCCACGGCGTTTTTCCTGGGTGTGCGCAGCAGAGTCTCCAACGTGTCCATGCAGATGTCCTACACGGAGGACTGGACGGAGGAGTCGGAGGATCCCGCCTATGACGCCGCCTACGCCCTGATCTACGAGGGCTGCGTCATCCTCGGTCAGCACGTCGATGACGACGGCGTGGCCCGTGCCGCCCAGGAGGCCAACGAAAACAGCCGGACCGTTTTCTTCGTCGGGAGCAACGTCAGCTTCGCAGACATGGCGCCGGAGGCCTATATCACCGCCGCCGTAAGCAACTGGGAGGTATATTACACGGAGCTTCTCACCGGTCTTTTGGCGGGCAAGGCCCCCGGGACCGACTGGTGCGGCGGCTATGACGTGGGCGCCGTGGCCATCACCGCACCGGGGTACACCTGCCCGGAGGAGACGGCTCAGGCGGCAGACACCGCTGCCGATGAGATCCTCACCGGCAAGCTGGCGGTCTTTGACACCGGCACCTTTACCGTAGGCGGCACACCGCTGGAGAGCTACACCGCTGCCGGCGGAGAGGCTGTCAGCGACGGCGCCTTCCGGGAAAGCGTTCTGCGCAGCGCGCCCTATTTCGATCTCAGGATCGACGGGATCACCGATCTGATCCACTGATGGGACAAGCCCGTCATATTTTCCCCATCCCGGGCCATACTAAGACAATATTCCAGACGGGAGCGGCAGATGAGTAGTTTTTTTGCCTTTGAGGACAGCTTCCCCTACGGCCGGGGCTTTGCCCTGTTCGGGCCGGGCCACCTGGTTTGGCTGCTGGGGATCCTGGCGGCCGCCGGGGCGGCGGGCCGGCTCTATGCCGGGGCCTCCCCTCTTGCCAGGCGCCGGGGAGACCTGGCCATGGGCGTGGTGCTGCTGGCGCTGGAGCTGGCCTACAACGCCATACTGTTTTTCGGCGGGCATCTGTACGTGTACATGCTGCCCCTGCATCTGTGCGCCCTGTCCGTGGTTTTGTGTGTGCTCCACTGTTTTACCGGTGCGCGCTGGCTGGGCCAGTACCTGTATTATCTGGGGATGCCAGGGGCGCTGTGCGCCCTGCTGTTTCCCAACTGGAACACCTATCCCCTGTCAAATTACTTCTGCATCTCCGGCTTTGTCATCCACGGGCTGCTGGTGATCCGGGGCTGGATGCTTCTGCGTTCCGGAAGCCTGCGCCCCGATCTCCGGGGGCTGATGACCTCCGCCGCCTTCGTCTTTGCCGCGGCGGTACCCATTTACTATTTCAACCGGCGGTTCGGCACCAATTACATGTTCCTGATGACGCCCTCCGCGGGTTCCCCACTGACGGCGGTGCAGCGGCTGTTCGGGCCGGAGCGATACCTGTTGGGCTTTTTCCTGCTGTTTTTCGCCGTGGAGCTTCTGCTCTGGCTGCCCTGGGGTCTGACCCGGCGGCGAAAATAGACGCCAATCCACAAACGATTTCGGAGTGATACTATGACAAGCGAAAGGCCACAGTGCCCCCACCATAAAAAATGCGGCGGCTGCCAGCTGCAGAATCTGTCCTACCCCCAGCAGCTGGAGCACAAGCAGAAAACGGTGATCCGTCTGCTGGGCGGCTTCTGCCACGTGGAGCCCATCATCGGGATGAAATACCCCTACAACTACCGCAACAAGGTCCAGGCTGCCTTCGGCACGGATCGGAGCGGCCGGATCATCTCCGGGGTGTACCAGTCCAACAGCCACCGGATCGTCCCCGTGGACCGGTGCATGATCGAGGACCGGGCGGCGGATCAGATCATCGTCACCATCCGTCAGATGCTCCGCTCCTTCAAGATCAGCGCCTACAACGAGGCCACCGGCCGGGGCTTTCTGCGCCACGTGCTGGTCAAGCGGGGATTCAAGACGGGGCAGATCATGGTGGTACTGGT
Organism: uncultured Eubacteriales bacterium; assembly: GCA_900321335.1. Classification (GTDB taxonomy): domain Bacteria; phylum Bacillota; class Clostridia; order Oscillospirales; family Oscillospiraceae; genus RUG678. Next base: position 2,119 of record ONVR01000041.1, read on the forward strand.
CACGGCGGTCCCCGCTTTTCCCTCCAAGCGGAATTTCCTCCGGGTCCTGCTGGAGCAGCACCCGGAGATCACCACGGTGGTCCAGAATATCAACACCGCGGACACCAATCTGGTTCTGGGGCCCCGGCAGACGGTGCTCTACGGCTCCGGATACATAGAAGACGAGCTGTGCGCCTGCCGCTTCCGGATCTCCCCCAAGAGCTTTTACCAGATCAACCCCATCCAGACCCAGGTGCTGTACAACAAAGCCATGGATTTTGCCCGTATCTCCCCCAGAGACCGGGTCATCGACGCCTACTGCGGCATCGGCACCATCGGTCTCGTGGCGGCCCGCCGTGGCGCCGGGGAGGTCATCGGGGTGGAACTCAACCCCGACGCGGTGAAAGACGCCCGGAACAACGCCAGACTCAACGGCCAGAAGAACATCACCTTTTACACCGGGGACGCCGGGCAGTTTATGGAGGCCATGGCCCAGGAGGGCCGGCGCTGCGACGTGCTGTTTATGGACCCGCCCCGGGCCGGCAGCAGCGAGACGTTTCTCTCCGCCGCTCTGACCCTGGCCCCCGGCCGGATCGTATACATCTCCTGCAATCCGGAGACCCTGGCCCGGGATCTGAAATTTCTCACCGCCTCCGGCGCCTACGCCGTCAAAGCCATCCAGCCCGTGGACATGTTCCCTTTTACGGAACACGTCGAGACAGTATGTCTTTTGTCCAAACTTTCTGAAGCCAAGCATCATATCAGCGTCCAGGTCGATATGGATGAGCTGGATTTGACCGCCGCCGAGAGTAAGGCTACATATGAAGAGATCCAGGATTGGGTGCAGGAGAAATACGGTTTCCATGTGTCACACCTGAATATCGCCCAAGTAAAACGCAAGCACGGAATCATTGAGCGGGAAAACTACAACAAACCGAAGTCCCCGGATTCGAAACAACCGAGATGCCCGGAGGAAAAGGTCAAAGCGATAGAGACAGCCCTTCGATTCTTCCAGATGATTTGAAACAACAAATAACACTATCAAAAACGGATTGCTGTATTGACTGTAGCAATCCGTTTATTCTTACCAGGCTTTAGTCTATCCTTATTTCATGCATGGTTATTTTGTAGAAAAAAGCTTAGTTGATTCAACTGCCAAACATCATTACCCTCGCTTTTCCCGGTACTCGCGGGGTGTGAGGCCTGCATACTTCTTGAACACGCGGGAAAAGTGGGCGGTGGAGGAAAAGCCCAGATAGGCTCCGACGGCGGCGGCTGTTTTATCCGAATAGCGGAGGAGGCGTTTGGCTTCCTCC
>ONVR01000019.1 GCA_900321335.1 uncultured Eubacteriales bacterium
AAAACCCTGAAGATCAAGTGAGGGATCACACATGAACATCCGCAAGTATCAGGCGTTTGTCAAGACGGCGGAGTACGCCAGCTTTACCAAAGCGGCCAAGGAACTCCGCTGCACCCAGTCCGGCGTGAGCCGTATGATCAGCGATCTGGAAAACGAGCTGGGCGTCACCCTGCTGGACCGGAGCCGGGCGGGGGTGAGCCTCACCTCCGAGGGCGTGGAGCTGCTGCCCTATATGCAGCGCATCTGCAGCGAGGACCGGAATATGCTCTCCCACATCCAGGACCTTCACGGCCTGGAAGGGGGGCTGATCCGGGTGGGGACCTTCTCCAGCATCGCCACCCACTGGCTGCCCAACATGATCCGACACTTTGAACAGGCCTACCCGAAGATCGACTTTGAGCTCCAACTGGGAGATTACGGGGAGATCGAGAACTGGGTGACCCAGGGAAAGGTGGATTTCGGCTTTCTGCCCCTGACGGGAAAGATGGAGCTGGAGACCCGTGTGGTGGAGCGCGACCGGTTTCTGGTGGTCATGCCGGAGCAGCATCCCCTGGCCGGGCTGGACCGGATCCCCCCGAAGGAGCTGGAGAACTACCCCTTTATGCTGCTGGAAAAGGGGGGCAAGACAGAGATTTCCGCCATTCTGGACCGGTTTGGTCTGCGGCCGAAGATCCGCTTTACCACCTGGGACGACTACGCCATTATGGCCATGGTGGAGCACGGTCTGGGCGTCAGCATCCTGCCGGAGCTGATCCTGCGCCGGGTGCCCTACCGGATCGTGGCCCGGGAGCTGGAGCAGCCGGCGTACCGGGAGCTGGGCATTGCCATGCGCAGCTACGAGACCCTGCCCCTGGCGGTGAAGAAGTTTTTGGAGTATCTGCCCTGCCGCTGGCAGGACGCGGAGTAGAGCGTCCGGACCCGTGCCGGACCGGAAGGAGGAAACGGTATCGTGAAGCTCGTGGAGCCGACCATGGCATACGACAGACAAATACAGGCCTTCAGACAGGAGTTTCTCGACGCCGGCAGCTCCACCGACGGCAGCAGTTCCCTGAAACGCTTTGACACCACCCGGCAGTGGCTCGATTACGTGGAGCAGTTCAAAAGCCCCGAAACAACGCCGACAGGGTACGTCCCGGCCACGCAGTACATTTACGTCCGGGAGACGGACGGGAAGATCGTCGGCATGATCCAGATCCGGCACACCCTCACCGACGGGATCCGGTATGCCGGCCACATCGGATATTCCGTTTGCCCCAGTGAACGGCGGAAGGGATACGCGACCCGGATGCTGGAGCAGACGCTCCCTCTGTGCAGGGCCCTTGGGCTGGAGCGGGTGTATATCGCCTGCGCCCCGGAAAATGAGGGCAGCCGCAGGACGATCCTCAATAACGGCGGCGTATACGAGGCCACCGCCTACTGGCCGGAGCGGGACCGGTATCTGGAGCAGTACCGGATCGATCTTCCGACGTGAGGGGAACCGTTTCCTGCCCCCGGCGATACGAAAAACGTCCCGGCGCTTATGGCGCCGGGACATCTGTTTTTTACGGCGTATACAGCTCGCCCTGGATCACGTTGTCCCGTTCCAGCGCGGCGCTGATGGCGTTGAGTACCGCCTTCTTGTCCCCGCTCCACAGAGGCGCGGCCAGATCCCGCTTGGCCCCGTCCCCCGTGAGCCGGTGGATCACCATATCCGGCCGGAGCCGGCGGATACACCCCTCCAGCAGCCGGATGTATGCCGGCAGGGTCAGCACCGAAAAACGCCCGGCCAGATAGTCGTCGTACAGATCGGTGCCCCGGAGCACGTGGAGCAGCTGGAGCTTGATCCCGTCGCTGCCCACCCGGCTGACGTGATCCACGGTGGCGTACAGGTCCGCCTCCGTCTCTCCGGGCAGGCCCAGGATCACGTGGGTGATCACCTCCAGCCCGGCGGCTTTGAGCCGGGATACGGCGTCGTCGTACACGGGTAAATCGTAGCCCCGGCGGATGTAGACCGCCGTAACCGGGTTGACCGTCTGCAGGCCCAGCTCCACCCATACGGGCTTGACGGCCCCCAGCTCCGCCAGCAGCGCCACCTTTTCCGGCTCCAGACAGTCCGGCCGGGTGGCGATGGACAGGGCGGCCACCTCCGGGTGGGAGAGGACGGGGGTGAACAGCTCCCGCAGCCTCGCCGCCGGGGCGTAGGTGTTGGTAAAGCTCTGAAAGTAGGCGACGTATTTTCCCCCGCCGTTTTTGCCCTGGACTCTTGCCTTGGCCCGGTCGATCTGGGTGAGCACGTCGCCGCAGGGCTTTTGGGCAAAGGCCCCGGAGCCCTCGCCGCAGAAGATGCAGCCACGGGTGCCCAGGGTGCCGTCCCGGTTGGGACAGGTAAAGCCCCCGTCCAGCGCCAGCTTATACACCTTGCAGCCGAACCGGGCCCGCATGACGCTGTTAAAGCTGTTGTAATGCACCGCAGGCCACCTCACTTTTCCCCATTGTAGCACACCCGGCGGCAAAGGGGAAGGGAGCCGGGGCGTTCTCCCGGAAGGATGGGACGGCGCAAAGGGGACGGCCCTTGACAAAACGGGCTTTTTTCTATATGATAATCGTTACGGAAATTTTACGCGAAACCGCGTTTGAAGGAGCGTTCATCATGGCGAAAGACAAGAAAGTTGAACAGATCACCGATATGGAGGTGGACTTTGCCCAGTGGTACACCGACATCTGCCGGAAGGCGGAGCTGGTGGAGTACGCCTCCGTCAAGGGCTTTACCATTCTCCGGCCCTATGGCTTTGCCATCTGGGAGAATATCCAGAAGATCATGGATGCCGAATTCAAAAAGACGGGCCATGAGAACGTGGCCATGCCCGTGCTGATCCCCGAGAGCCTGCTGAAGAAGGAGGGGGAGCTGGTCAACGGCTTCGCCCCCGAGGTGGCCTGGGTCACCCAGGGCGGCAGCGAGGAGCTGGAGGAGCGTCTGGCCTTCCGGCCCACCTCCGAGACCATGTTCTGCGACCACTGGTCCCGCGTGCTCCACTCCTACCGGGAGCTGCCCATGCTGTATAACCAGTGGTGCAGCGTGATCCGCTGGGAAAAGACCACCCGCCCCTTCCTGCGCACCGCTGAATTCTGGTGGCAGGAGGGCCACACCGTCCACGCCACCGCCGAGGAAGCGGAGGCGGAGACCCAG
>ONVR01000337.1 GCA_900321335.1 uncultured Eubacteriales bacterium
GTGCCGTCCAGTTCCAGGGAGAGGACGATTTTCGTCTCCGTTGTGTCTCGCTTGATGAGGGCCTTGCGCATATCAGTTCACCTCTCGTAAAATTTCTTCCGTCGCCCGGATCAGGGATGCCATCTGGTCGTGGGTGCCGATGGTGATCCGCAGATAGTCCCGGATCCGCGGACTGTCCGGCCAGTATCGGACGATGATGCCCCGCTGCCGCAGGGCGGCAAAGTAGTCACCCGCCGAGATGCCGTTGGGGGCGGCAAAGATAAAGTTCGCCTTGCTCTCCAGCACGTGAAAGCCCATAGCCCGGAGAGATTCGGCGGTGTATTCCCGGTCGGACATAATGGCCCGGCGCGTCTTGTCAAAGTATTCCCGGTCCCGCATGGCCGCCTCGCCTGCCGCGAGAGCGGCCCGGTTTACGCTGTAGGGGTTGAAACTGAACTTCAGGGTGTTCAGCTCCGCTGCCAAAGCGGGATTGGAAATGGCAAAGGCCAGCCGGGCCCCGGCCAGCTGCCGGGATTTGGAGAAGGTCTGGACCACCACCAGGTTGTCGTAGTCCCGGACCAGGGGAACGGCGCTCCGGGCGCCGAAATCCACGTAAGCCTCGTCGATGACGACCAGCCGGTCCCGGTCCTGCTCCAGAACCTCCCGAATCTGATCCAGCGCCAGAGCCAGACCCGTGGGGGCGTTGGGATTGGCGATGAACACGGTGCCGGTCTTGCTTGCGTAATCCGCCGGAGCGAGGGTAAAGTCCTCCCGCAGAGGGACGATCGTCACAGGCCGCTGAAACATGGCGGCAAAAACGGGGTAAAACCCGTAGGTCACGTCGGCAAACACAGCGCCTCCGGGACAAAAGCCCCGGAACAGAAAGGCCAGCAGCTCGTCGCTGCCGTTGCCGGTGACCACCTGATCGGTATGAACACCGTAAAAACCGGCGATGGCGTCCACCAGGCCGGAGCAGGCGGGGTCGGGGTAGAGACGCAGATCCTCCGCCTGCCGTCTCCCCAGCGCCTGCACGGCGGCGGGGCAGGGAGGATAGGGACTTTCGTTGGTATTGAGTTTTATGAGATTGTCTATGCCCTTGGGCTGTTCTCCCGGAACATAGGGTTCCAGAGCGGAGAGGCCCGGGTCAAAAAATCGGGTCAATGTCAACAGCTCCTTTACGAATCTTCTTCAAAGCGCACGGCGACGCTGTTGGCGTGACCGTGGAGCTGTTCCCGCTCGGCCAGGTTTATGATGCTGTCCTTGGCTCGGCCAAGGGCGTCCCGGGTGTAGTAGATAAAGCTGCTGCGCTTGACAAACTCATCCACGGAGAGGGGACTGGAAAACCGGGCCGTGCCCAGGGTGGGCAGGGTGTGGTTGGGCCCCGCGAAGTAGTCACCCAGAGCCTCAGGGCAGTTTTTGCCCAGAAACACGCTGCCGGCGTTTCGGATGGCGTAGAGCCATTGGAAGGGGTCCTCCACCGCCAGCTCCAGGTGCTCCGGCGCGATCTCGTTGGCGATTGCAACGCCTTCAAACAGATCCCCCGCCACGATGATCTTGCCATTGTTTTCGATAGACGCACGTGCGATCTCCTGTCGGGGGAGCAGCGGGATCTGCCGCTCCAGCTCGTCGCTGACGGCCTGGGCCAGCGCCATGCTGTCGCAGACCAGAACGGCGGTTGCCAGCTTGTCGTGCTCCGCCTGGGAGAGCATATCCGCCGCCACGTGGCGGGGTACGGCGGTGCTGTCTGCGATGACCAGAATATCGCTGGGCCCGGCGATCATGTCAATGTCCACAAGGCCGTATACCTTGCGCTTGGCCGTGGCCACGAAGATGTTGCCGGGGCCCACGATCTTGTCCACCTTGGGCACGCTCTCGGTGCCGTAAGCCAGGGCCGCGATGGCCTGAGCGCCGCCTATTTTGTAGATATCCGTCACCCCGGCGATTTTCGCCGCGGTTAAGACGGCGGGGTTAATGCAACCGGTTTTCCGGTCCGGAGGCGTGACCATGACGATCCGGGAGACCCCCGCCAGTTTGGCGGGAATGGCGCTCATCAGTACGCTGGAGAACAGGGGGGCAGTGCCGCCGGGAATGTACAGGCCGACCTTTTCGATGGGCAGGACCCGCTGTCCCAGCACAATGCCGTCCTCATCGGTGATGACAAAGTTGTTCCGGATCTGTTTTTCGTGAAATTTCGTGATGTTGGCAGCGGCCTTTTTCAGATCCGCGATGAAATCCGGATCCGCCTGGGCATAGGCCTCGTCGATCTCCGCCTGGGTCACCTGCAGACGATCCAGCCGGACACCGTCAAACTTTTCGCAGTACGCCAGCACGGCCCGGTCCCCGTTTTGCCGGACGTCTGCCAGAATGTCGTCCACAGCCTGCTCGATCTCCGGCGTGGCCCCCGTCTGTCCCCGGAAGAAAATCTGCTCCCGGTCCGTGTTCTTTACGTCGAGTATCTTGATCATAGAATGCTTCCTCCCATGGATGCGGGGATGCTTTACAGCGTTTTGAATCCCTGCACGATCCGGTCGATTTCCTGTTTGCTGAACTGATAGCTGCTCTTGTTGGCGATGAGCCGGGCGCTGGAGCGGGCCACCTCCGCGATGACGGATAAGTCGTTTTCCTGCAGCGTGGAGCCGGTCTCCACAATGTCCACGATCACGTCGGACAGGCCCAGCACCGGACCCAGCTCGATGGAGCCGTTGAGTTTGATGATCTCAATATCCCGGTTGCGGCTCTCGTAGTAGGCCAGCGCCACGTTGGGGTACTTGGTGGCCACCCGCAGGGGAACGGCAGTGTCGTCTTCCCAGCCGTTTTTCGCCGCCACGCAGATCCTGCATTTGCCGATGTCCAGATCCAGCAGCTCAAACACGTCCGGGCTGTGCTCCATCAGCACGTCTTTGCCCACGATGCCGATGTCAGCGGCGCCGTGCTCCACGTACACCCCCACGTCCGAGGGCTTGACCAGCAGATAGCGGACGCCCTTTGCCGGCTCTTCAAATACCAGCTTGCGGCTGCTGTCCGTGATTTCCGGGCAGTCGTAACCCATGGCGGCAAATTTCCCATATACCTTGTCGCCCAGGCGCCCCTTGGGCAGCGCAATGGTGATCATGAGGGCTCCACCTCCCGTAGTTGACCGTTTTCATCGAAGGTCAGGACCCGACCGACCCGAATGCCGACGGGCCGGCTGCGTGCCGACAGCACCGAACTGCCCTGGGCGATCAGGGACTGGACCGCCTCCATGACCCGGACGGCGGGAGTGCCCCCGTAGAGCAGCAGGATGTCCGCGTCCAGATCCCGTTTTTCCCGGAAATACCGGTTGAGCTCCCCAAAATAGATGGCGTAGCCGATGGCGCTCTGGGACTTTCCGAAACGGCGAAGCAGGTTGTCATAGCGTCCGCCGGAGAGAACGTACTGAGGCAGGCCGCTGATAAAGCCCTGAAACACGATGCCGTTGTAGTAATCCGTATCGTTGACGGTGGAAAAGTCGATCCGCAGCCGGTCACCGCAGCCGGCTCCCGCAAGCACCTTGTACAGGCGCTCCAGCTCGTACAGAGCCGACGCCATCTCGTCTTCCAGACTCAGCTCCCGCAGGATGGCCAGAGCCTCCTTTGCCGGGTGAGAGATGGAGAGAACCCGCTGCAAAAGCGTCTGCCCGGCAGGGGAGACGCCAGCCTGTTCACACAGCGCCGTCAGCTCGTGGGCGTTTTTGTGGGCCAGGGCGTCGATGGCCTGCTGATGGATCGACTCCGGCAGCCCGAACTGCCGCAGCATGGCGGTGACAAAGCCCATGTGACCGGCAGTGAGCACGTAATCGGGGCTGATGATCTCCAGACTCTTCATGGCCAGCAGCACCGTCTCGGCCTCGGAATAGCCGTCGGCGCCGCCGATGTACTCCAC
>ONVR01000197.1 GCA_900321335.1 uncultured Eubacteriales bacterium
AGTTGTTGTCGTTGAGGAGCTTTGCCAGCTCCTCCATAAAGGTGTTGATGTCCTTGAACTGTCTGTAAACGGAGGCAAAGCGCACGTATGCCACCTCATCGATGTCCTTGAGCCGCTTCATGACCAGCTCCCCGATGAGGGTGGTGGTGATCTCACGCTCCAGGAAATTCTGCAGCTCCTGCTCGATGTCGTCGGCGACGGACTCCAGAACGCTCAGGGACACGGGACGTTTCTCACAGGCCCGGACCATGCCGTTGATAAGCTTTACCTTGTCGAAGGTTTGGCGCCGGCCGTCTTTTTTCACGACCACGAGAGGCAGCCGCTCAATGATCTCGTAGGTGGTAAAGCGGCGGGAGCAGGATATACACTCGCGACGGCGGCGGATGGTAGAGCCCTCCTCCGCGGGACGGGAGTCGATGACCCGGCTCTCGGTGTAACCGCAATAGGGACACTTCATGGGGAAATACCTCCTCGAAAACACGTTTCTGATGGAACAGATGCGTTAACATAATTCCACAAACTGCATTATAACACAATATCTTGTACTTGTATATACATATTTTTCATATTTTACAGGGTAATGCCCAGAGAATCCTGCACTACGTCCATGACGGCTGCCGGGGTGACGGCGCCGTCCCGCAGCCGGCGGGCGAAGTCGGTAACAGCCTGCCGGGAGACGGACAAATCCTCGATCCGGCATCGCTCCCCGGTGTCGGCGATGGCCACGTACAGACCGTAGGAGGCGATGCCGCCGGGGCCCCGGCTGGCGATCACGGTGTACTCCACGGTACAGGTTTTACCGGACGGGAGCTGTAGGGACGCTGAAAAGGTTGTCAGTTTTTCCATGTTGATTTCCTCCGCATTTTTCGCCGCAATGGCGGTATATTGCGATTATTTCACAGGAAAAACGGGATTTTCAAGCATTTTTCGCCGCAAGTTTCGCCAGTGCTCGACAGGTATACAACATATGGAAAAAATGGTGCAAATTTGCCCTTGCCCGCCACAAGGGCGGCCCTGTATGATGAAGAGGATCCCACGGGAGAGAGGGTGCTCTTGTTGTATCTGAAGAAACTGAAAACGCGGATAGACGCCATGAGTCCACCCGCGTTCTGGATTTTGAAGTTGTCCTTTTTCGCTACATACTTCTGTCTGCTCTGTGCCTTGGTCTGCGCCGTAGGGATTTTCCGGGCGGATGGGCTGGTGCCCGTGAGCCGTTACATCGCCCTGGAGGCGTACCTGCGCCTTCCCCAGGCGGTGCTGCTGGTGGGTGTCCTCGGCTCTGCCGCGGCGGAGGAGGTCTATATCACCCGCAGATAGGCCGTTATTTCCGGAACACACTGCCGCCCACGTCCGCGTCCCCGCCAAGATCTCCGCCGATGGACACATTGAGCCCCGCATCCACGCTGCCGCCAACGTTGCCGCCTGCGGTGACGGAGGTACCGGCGTCCACGTCGCCGCCGATGCTGCCGCCAACCTTGATGGAACTGCCGGCGTCGGCGTTGCCTTGGATATTTCCCTCGCAGGTGATGGAGCCGCCGGCGGCCGCGTCGCCGTAAATGTGGCCGGAAACGGACAAATTGCCGCCCGCGTCTGCGTTGCCGCCGATCTCGCCGGTACAGAAAATATCCCCACCGGCGTCGATGTCCCCGGAGACGGTGCTGTGCTCTACGGTGACGTTCAAATCCGAATGAATGTCTCCGACGGAACCGGAAAAGCGGAGCTCCGCCAGGGGATACTCCTTTTTCTTCCCGGCAACGGCGCTCCGGAGCCAGGAGCCGAAGCGGGTCTTTTTGTGTCCCATCAGCTTGTGGCCCACGTAGCACACGGCGCGCAGATCCCCGTCGTCCGGCCAGGGCAGATCGCTGACCAGCACGGGAACGTCTGACGGTACCGGCGCAGGCGTCGGCGCAGAAACCGGCGCCTGCGTCTGCCCAGGCCTGCCGAAGAGTTCATCGATGGTAATGCCGAAGACGTCCGCCAGCTCCGGCAGGAGCATGATATCCGGGCAGCACTGATCCGATTCCCATTTGGATACAGCCTGGTTGGTCACGCCCAGACGCTGGGCCAGAGCCTCCTGGGTGAGGTCTTTTTCCTTTCTGTAAGACGCGATACGCGCGCCGAAGTAAATCTGTTGCATGGTTTGCAGTCCTTTCGCGTTTCATGGTTTTGGGTCCTTTGCTCTTGGATTGGATCCACCGGCGGTTCTGCCCCGAGTATAAAAAGGG
>ONVR01000259.1 GCA_900321335.1 uncultured Eubacteriales bacterium
GACCGGCTACCTGGGCTCCGGGGTGCCGGAGATGCTTTTCCTGCCCTACGAGCGGACGGATTCTCTCAACGGCATCGGCAAAATGCATGCCGACGACAAGTGCGTGGGCTGCGGACTGTGCGCGGAGATGTGCCCCATGGGGATCATCCGCATAGAGAACGGCCACGCGGAGTTCCTGGGCGACTGCTGCGCATGCTTTACCTGCCTGCACCGCTGTCCCCGGCAGGCGGTCCAGTACGCGGACGCCACCGCCGACAAGGGCCGGTACGTCCACCCGGACGTCCGGTTCCGGACGAGAAACGAATACTGATGGAGCGCAACTATAAGCTCACCGTCAGCTACGACGGCAGCCGCTACTACGGCTGGCAGGTCCAGCCCGGGAAAAACACCATTCAGGGCAAGCTCCAGGACGTACTGGGTGTTCTGTGCGGCAAAGAGGTCCTGGTCATCGGCGCCGGGCGGACGGACGCCGGGGTGCACGCCAGAGCCATGACCGCCAACGTGCATATGGACACGGGCCTGTCCGAGGCGGAGATCCGGGATTACCTCAACCGCTACCTGCCGGAGGATATTGCGGTCAGCGAGGTGAAGATCGCCTCCGACCGCTTTCACGCCCGGTATAACGCCCTGACCAAGACCTACCGCTACACCTGCTTCTGCGGTCCGGTCAAGAGCGTGTTTGACCGGAAATACCTCCTGCGTCTGGATGCCGTTCCCGACGTGGAACGCATGCGGCGGGCCGCAGCGCTTCTGCTCGGGGAGCACGACTTCAAGAGCTTCTGCGGCAACAGCCACTTCAAAAAATCCACCGTCCGGCGGCTCGACGCCATTGATATCCGGCTGCGCCGGGACTACCTGACCATCACCTGCACGGGCACCGGGTTTTTGCAGAACATGGTCCGGATCCTCACCGGCACTCTACTGGAGATCGGCTTCGGCAAGCGGGAGCCGGAAGAGATCCCGGCAATCCTGGCGGCCCTTGACAGGACCGCCGCGGGCTACACCGTGCCGCCCCAGGGCCTATGCCTGATAAAGGTAGATTACTGAACAAGAAAAAGGAGCCGGATGACGTAATGAACGTCATCCGGCTCCTTTTCCCTCGGTCCGTTTCCGCAAAAACACCGTGCCGACATTGCTGTCAGCACGGTGCTTATTGCGTTTATAACCTTTTTGCTTACTTGACCAGCTTGGCGATCTCGTCGGCGAAGTTCTCTTCCTTCTTCTCGATGCCCTCGCCCTTCTCAAAGCGAACAGCGTCCACCAGCTTGATGGTGCCGCCCAGATTCTTGGCGACGCCGGCCACGTACTGCTCCACCGTCATGGAGCTGTCCTTGACGAACTCCTGCTGCATGAGGCAGTTCTCGCTGTAGTACTTGCCGATCTTGCCCATGACGATCTTCGCACGGACAGCCTCGGGCTTGCTGGCCATCTTTGGGTCGCTCTCCATCTGGACCATCAGGATCTTCTTCTCGTTGTCCAGGACCTCCTGGGTCACCTGGGACTTGTCCAGGAAAGCAGGTCTCAGGGCGGCGATCTGCATAGCCAGATCCTTGCCGACCTCATTGACCTTGTCCTCCAGACCAGCGGAGACCTCAAGATTTACCAGCACGCCGATGCGGCCGCCCATGTGAACGTAGGGCACGCAAACGCCCTTGTCAAAACGGGCAAAGCGGCGGACCTTGATGTTCTCGCCGATGACGAGGACCATCTCCTGCTGCTGCTCGGTAACGGTCTTGTCGGAATCATCGTACTTGGCGGCCATGAGCGCGTCCAGGTCAGCGGGAGCGACCTTGGCGACGGTTCTGGCAACGCCCTTGACGAAATCGGTGAACTTCTCGTTCTTGGCAACGAAGTCGGTCTCGGCGTTGACCTCGACCACAACGCCCACGCCGTCGATCACAGCGGCGTAAGCAACACCCTCGGCGGCAATTCTGCCGGCCTTCTTCTGGGATGCGGCCAGGCCCTTTTCACGGAGCCACTCGACGGCCTTGTCCATATCGCCGTCGGAGGCAGTCAGGGCCTTCTTGCAGTCCATCATGCCGACGCCGGTCATTTCACGAAGCTTTTTTACATCTGCTGCAGAAAATGCCATCTTATTCAGCCTCCTCAGTCTTGACTTCCTCAGCGGGCTGCTCGGCAGGAGCCTCGGCGTCCTGTCCCTGTCTGCCCTCCTGCACGGCGTTGGCCATGGCCTGGGAGATCAGGCGGATGGCGCGGATGGCGTCATCGTTGCCGGGGATCACGTAGTCGATCTCATCGGGGTCACAGTTGGTGTCCACGATAGCCACGATGGGGATGTGCAGCTTTCTGGCCTCCGCAATGGCGTTGCGCTCCTTGCGGGGGTCGATGATGAACAGCGCGGAGGGGAGCTTCTTCATCTCCTTGACGCCGCCCAGGTACTTCTCGAGCTTGTTGATCTCGTTGGTCAGCTTGACAACTTCCTTCTTGGGAAGGATGTCAAAGGTGCCGTCCTGCTGCATCTTGCGCAGCTGGGCCAGACGGTCGATCCGGGTGCGCATGGTCTTGAAGTTGGTGAGCATGCCGCCGAGCCATCTGGCGTTGACGTAGAACATGCCGGCCCGCTCAGCCTCTTCCTTGATGGCGTCCTGGGCCTGCTTCTTGGTGCCCACGAACAGGATGGTGCCGCCCTCAGCCGCGGTGTCGCGGACAAAGTTGTACGCCTCATCCAGCTTCTTCACCGTCTTCTGCAGGTCGATGATGTAGATGCCGTTGCGCTCCATATAAATGTAGGGAGCCATTTTGGGGTTCCAGCGTCTTGTCTGGTGGCCGAAGTGAACGCCGGCCTCAAGAAGCTGTTTCATAGAAACTACTGCCATTGATCTTTCCTCCTGAATTATGTTTTTACCTCCGGTACCCTCAGCCGAAGCACCAACCGTGAGGCACACATGCCCCGTCAGGTACCGTGCGTAATGCTTTAGTATTATAGCAAAGGGCTTTTCAAAACGCAAGGGTTATTTTACATTTTTGCACATTTTTTCTCACAGGCGAAAAAGGGCCGCCGGCACGGGGACGCCGTGTCGGCGGACTTTCCTATAAAACCGTGAATTTTCGCCGTTTTTCTCGCCGGTACGGGCCCCCCACCTCGATGAGGATCAGATCCTGCCCGATCCGGCGGATGCACTCCCATGGGATCACGTAGTCATCCGTCCGGCCGAACAGCCCCAGGATCCGGCAGGGCCCCGGCACGATCAGGGCGACGATCTGTCCCGATTCCGTGTTGAGCATCACGTCGTAGACGAAGCCCAGCCGCTGGCCGTCGCAGACGTTGATGATCTCCTTGTCTCTCAGCTCCGTTATCCTGCACTGCATCGCATACCACCTCACGGGAGTATATGCCCGGCGGGCATTGTCCTATGCCGGGAAAAGGCGCTCCTTTCCTTCCTATGCTTTTCACGTGGTCGCGTCACAGGGAATGCGGCTTATTACGCCCGCCGCCGGGCGAAATATTGTAACAAAAAAGGAACTGTCCGGAAATTCCGGATAGTTCCTTAGTGTTCAGTTTTTACTTGACCCATAGTTGATCATCAGCGACGCTTTAACAAGCCAACGATAGCAAGTATTGCGAAAACCAGCGCCAGTACAACAAAGATTGCTTGCGCTATAATGGCGAGTTTCAGATAAAGGTCAATCATCGAAGTTGCTGTCAAAAATATCATCATAGACCTCTTGCGCTTCGTAGCCGAAAGCATTATAACCGTCCTCAAAAGAGTCAAAGCCTTTTTGCATAATCAGTCCATTTAGTGGTGCAAGAATATCGTTCGGATAATCTGCATTAAGTACTTCCGGCAGGTATTTAGCAATAAATCTTCTTGAGTTCTCTGACATCTTAACCATTATTTTACACTCCATCTGTTTGTTTGGATCAGCTGTCCCGTGTCAGGATTAACCGTTACCAGCGCGCGTTCCCCATAAACAGGAAAACTTCGCATACCGTCTTCTCGTGTCTCGGGCTCACCGATATTCACTGGATTCTTAACGCAAGCAATCACATCTTCAAGCGCCGTTCCGTTTCTCGGCTTTCCGGTCTTGGGGTCTCTCATGCAACCGAATACACGTTCCAGGAAATGATTTGTCTGCCCGGTGATCGTAGTGTCACCTACGGTTATGCCTACGAGTTCATCCTCTATTGTTGCGTGATATTGTTCATATAACTCAAAGC
>ONVR01000036.1 GCA_900321335.1 uncultured Eubacteriales bacterium
ATCTCAAGCAGGCCCATCCCGAGGCCGACACGGAGATCATCGGCTGGTCCCTGGGCTCCGGGCAGGCTATTTTGTGCTGTCAGGATCTCAACTACAACTTCGGCGTCAAGCCCCACCTGTTCACCTTCGGCAGCGTCCGTCCCTTCAAAAGCGTTCCGACCAACGCCCAGCGGATGCGCCGGTATCTGGACTCCCTGTGCCAGGAGTGCTGGAACTTTGCCAACGTCAACGACATCGTCACCTATATGCCCCCCTTCCGGGGCTTTCATATGATCCGCAGGGTCAAGCTCGGCGAGGATGAAAAGCGCACGGTCCTGCACCTGCTCAATCCCCAGCGCTACCATACGATCTACGACCGCAGGGAGCTGTACGCGCCCCTCCACCGACCGCCCCGGGACTCCTGAGAAGTCCCGGAAATTCCATACAAAACCCCCGTCTGTTTCAGACAGACGGGGGTTTTTGCGCCGTCGGGCCTCTACGCTTTCTGCCGCGGCTGCTCCACCGGAATCTCCAGAATGGTGATGTGGTCCGCCGGGTTTTTGCGGACGTACCTGTCCACAAAACAGAACACCAACAGATCGCCCACGGGAACAAGATGCTTCGTCTCCATATAGTCCCGGATTTTTCCCCAGTATTTTTCGGCATCCGGGGCACCGCCCCGATAGACGATATTGACATAGGGTCCGGCGGGAAAGGTGGAGTTGCTTGGGTGGGGACCGCCGGGGGTAAACAGGCAGATCCCCTTCACACGAAGCGCACCGCCGTGGGCCAGGGCTTTCCGATCCACAACATAGCAGTCCGTCAGCTTCAATAGAGACAGATCCAGTCCGTGCTCCCCGATATACCGGATGATCACGTCGTCGGCCATTTCATAGGGAACTTCCCCGTCGCTGACCTGCAGGCACCAGCGTTCCGGATAGGTGATGAGCATCGGCGTCGGCTCCGCCGCAGCCAGAGAAATGCCGCTGATCGCCTCCAGCAGCCCGGTCAGTCCACTGCGGACCTGATGCAGTTCCGAGATCTGTTCATTGAGGGACAGGATCGCGGTATTGACCCGCTCAATGGCCTGGGCCGATATCCCGAGCTCAGCGATCTGCTTGATCAGCCGCGGGGGCAGGCGTGTTCTCAAAAGATTGCGGAGAGACGCCAGTATATAGATATCTTCCGGCGAATACTTCCTGTATTTGTTCTTCTCATCCCGTTCCGGCACCACCAGACCGATCCGCTCATAATACCGCAGCTGGGACAGGCTCAGGCCCGACAGCTCGGACACCTCATGGATCAAGTAATACGTGCCCTTGTCTGACATGCAGTACCACCGTCCTTCCAAAGTCAAACCGTGTGGCAGAGTTGATGTGTCGGGTATATTCCATATTATACCATTCATCATAATTTTTACAAGTATAAACGACAAAACAGTTATTCAAATTTTATATAAATAATACAATTTTTCATTTATTGACTCTCACTATATGGTCGAGTTTATACTTACAAAAGGAAGAGAATGAAAACGATTCTGCCGAAAATTTCCGGCGGTTGCCGGGTTTTTCATCCGGAACAGGCAGCAAAAACGACAGTCTTATGAAGGAGGAACAAAATGAAAAAGCGCAATCTCATCTTACTGTTTCTGGCCGTGGCAATGGTGTTTTCCCTCTTTGGCTGCGGCGGCGGGAAAGGCGGCGGGGACAAGGACACCATTGTCTTCGGCGGCTCCCGCAGTATCACAGGCGTATACGCGTTTTTTGAGCAGAGCGCCTACGGCCCCATTTACAAAATGTGGGTCGATGACGTGAATGCAGCGGGCGGCCTGTATGTGAAGGAATACGACAAGAACATGAAGATCGAGCTGAAGGTCTACGACGACACCTCCGATCTGAGCACCATGACCCGGAATCTGGAAAAGGCCATCGTGGAGGACCAGGTGGATTTCATTCTGCCTCCCGTCTCCACCGCCTTTCTCTATGCGGCGGCCCCCATCGCCAACAAGTACGGTAAGGTCCTCATCGGCGCCGAGGGCGGCAGCGCCACCCTGAAGGAGTCCATCGCCCAGTATCCCTACTTCTTCTCCAGCCTGAATTTCTCCGACACCCAGGCGCCCGCCCTGGTGGAGATCCTTCAGGATCATGGCATCCAGTCGGCCTATGTGGTATTCATTGAGGATCTGCACGGCACGGAGTATTCCGGGGCGCTGATCCCGGCGCTGGCCAATGCCGGCATTGCGGTGAACGGCGTCAAGAGCGTTCCCGCGGATATCCAGGACATGACCAGCATCGTTCAGGACGCCCAGGCCTCCGGCTCCGACGCTTTCCTCTGCCTGACCTATCCGGATCAGGGGTATTTGGCGCTGAATCAGTCCATCGCTTTGAAGTATAACCCCAAGATCTGGTTCATGGGCTCCGGCGGCGGCTTCAGCAGCACCCTGGATATCTACGGCGATCAGGCCGAGGGCATCATGTCCTGGGGCGCCTGGAATCCCAAGAGCGGGCAGGCAGCGGCTGAATACTTCGATCACTTCAAGGATTTCTGGAAGGACGATCCCAACGTCTGCTACGACTACTGGGGACTGATCCCTTACTACGCCGGTCTGCAGTGTCTGCAGCAGGCCATTGAGGGCGCCGGCACCTTAGACAATGAAAAGATACAGGAATATCTGGTGAACAACCATTTCCAGACCGTACTCGGCGACACATGGTTTGAGAACAACATGATCGCACCCGATTGCTTCCTTGGCAACGTGGGCCAGTGGCAGAACGGCGTGTTTGAGGTCATCGACCGCACGGACAAGGCCACCAGCGAACCCATTGTTCCGAAACCGGAATGGCCCTGACGGTATCCAGACGGAAAAGGCGGAGGCATTCCGGAGGTTTCCGGAATGCCTCTGTTTCTGAACACGTATCGTATCAACTGCGTTAGGAGTATCCTCTATGCTGGTAAAACTTTTCAATATTCTCAGCAGCGGACTGATCATGGGCGGCGTCTACGCCATTATCGCCATGGGCATGAGCATTCAGTACGGCGTTGCCCGGATCCTGAACGTCTCCCACGGAGAATTCATCATGGTGGGCGCGTTTCTGACCTTTATGCTGGTCAAGCTCCATGTCAACCCCCTGCTGGCTATGGTGATCATCTCACCGGCGATGTTTCTCGTGGGCTTTGTCCTGCACCGGACCGTGTACAAAAAACTCAGCGACGTGTCCGGCTCCGCCAGCACCTTTGAGTCCAATTCCATGCTGATCTCTTTTGGACTGATGTTTGTTCTGCAGAACATCGGTCTGCAGGTCTGGGGCAGTCAGCAGCAGGCCTATCCCTTCCTGCTGACCAGCGTCAGGATCCTCGGCACCGCCATCGCCCTGAACCGTATGGTCGTTCTGCTCTTTGCGGTGGCCATCAGTCTGCTGTTCTATCTGTATCTGCAGAAAACCCGGTTGGGCAAAGCCATCCGGGCCGTCAGTCAGGATGCCGGCAGCGCCGCCCTGATGGGGATCAAAACCCATCGGGTGGGCGCCATCAGCTTCGGCATCGGCGCCGTACTGGCGGGCTGCGCGGGCAGTCTCATCAGCATCATCAACCAGTTCAACACCTCCATGGGCATGAGCTACACCATCATCGCCATCATTGTCGTGGTGCTTGGCGGCATGGGCAGCGTTCTGGGCAGTCTGCTGGGAGGCTTTATCCTGGGATTTATCGGGACGCTCGTCAATTACATTGACCCCAGCCTGTCGCTGGTGGCCTACTATCTGATCATTATCGTACTGCTGCTGGTCAAGCCCAGCGGACTGATGGGAGGGAAATCATGAAACTGTTGCGTGCGTACCGGGAAAAGCCGGTCCGGGCTGTGCCCGCGGCGGCGGTTGTGCTGATTCTGATCCTCCTGGGCCTCCTGCCGGGCATGACGCCCCCCTACACCACCATTATGGTCGGCAGCGTGCTGATGTATATCATCCTGTCCCTGTGCTGGAATATGTTTTCCGGCGCCACGGGCTATATCTCTCTTGCCACCGCGGCTTTCTTCGGTCTGGGGGTCTATGCCTCGGCGTTTCTGGGCGGTACGCTTCCGCTGCCGGCGCTGATGCTCGTGGGCGGGGCTGCCGCGTCGGTGCTGGCGTTTCTGATCGGCCTGATCACCCTGCGTCTGCGGGGCGTGTACTTCACGATTTTCACCCTGGGGATCGTGAAGCTGCTGGAGCAGCTGATCCTCTATCTGGAGATCCATTTCAACAACACACGGGGCCGGTTTGTAGTCTCTCACAGCTATACAGAGGTATTCTACGCCCTCTACGTTCTTCTGATCCTGCTGCTGGCGGCGATCCTCATCATCCGCCGCAGCCGCTTCGGGAAAGCGCTGATCTGCATCGCGGAGGGTGAGGACGCTGCCCAGCACATCGGCATCAACGCCACCATGGTCAAGGTTCTGGCCTTCACCATCAGCGCCTTTGCCATGGGCGCGGCGGGAGCCGCCATGGCCACACGCTGGAGCTACATTGATCCCTACATTGCCTTCAACGCCAATTACAGCTTCCTGCCGGTGCTGATGGTCATTTTCGGCGGGTCCCGGTATCTGCCGGGCCCCATCATCGGCGCGGCCATCTTCGCCTATCTCCAGGAACTGCTGACCACCCGGTTCCCCTATATCTACATGCTGGCCATGGGGCTGATTATGATCGCCGCGATCCTGTTCATGCCCCGGGGCATTCTCGGTTTGATCTATGACGGTGTCAGAAAGATACACAAGCGGAAGGAGGCGAAAGCAGATGACGGTTCTTGAGGGAAAGGGCGTAAACAAGGCCTTCGGCGGCCGCAAGGCCGTGGACAACGTGGACTTTGACGTGCAGGCACACGAGATCCTGGGGCTTATCGGGCCCAACGGCGCCGGCAAAACCACACTGTTCAATCTGATCTCCGGCGCCATCCGGCCGGACAGCGGCGTGATCACCTATAAGGGCACCCGGATCAGCGGGCGGAAACCCTACGCCATCTGTCACATGGGTCTGGGAAGGACCTTTCAGACGGCAAAAAACTTTCCCGATCTGACGGTGTATCAGAACGTACGCATGGGCGCCACCTTCGGCAAAAAGGGCGTCTCAGAGGCCGATGCGGAACGCATCACCAACGAGGTGCTGGCATTTGTGGGTCTGCAGGATGCCGCCGAAAAGTCCATGAAGGATATCACCCTGGCCCTTCAGAAACGGGTGGAGGTGGCCCGGGCCCTTGCCACCGGGCCGGATCTGCTGATGCTCGATGAGCTGATGGCGGGGCTGAATCCCACGGAGGTGGGCGAGGCCATGGCTCTGGTGTCCCGGATCCGGGACCGGGGCGTCACCATCGTGATGATCGAGCACGTGATGCGGGCCATCATGAACATGTGCGACCGGATTCTGGTGCTGCACCACGGCCAGAAGATCGCGGAGGGGACGCCGGCGGAAATCGCCGCCAACCCCACGGTCATCGAAATCTATCTGGGGGAATGAACTATGGCTATGCTGGAGATCCGAGATCTGAACTGTCATTACGGCAACGTACAGGTGCTCTGGAACGTCAATCTGCACATTGAGCAGGGCGAGCTGGTGGCGCTGCTGGGCGCCAACGGCGCGGGAAAGACCACGCTGCTCAACACAATCACGGGGAGCGTCAGGCCCACAAGCGGCGAGATCCTCTTTCAGGGGGAAAGCCTCGTGGGGATGCATCCGGAAGAGCTGCTCGGCAGGGGGATCTCCTATCTGCCGGAAAACGGCGGCCTGTTCCCGGACATGAGTATCCAGGAAAATCTGGAGCTCGGTGCCTATCCCAAAAGCATGTGGGGCGGCCGCAGAGACGCCATGGAGACCGTCTTTGCCCTTTTCCCCAAGCTGAAGGAACGACGCAGGCAGCTAGCCAGGACCTTAAGCGGCGGCGAGCGTCAGATGCTGGCCATGGGACGGGGAATCATGTCCCGGCCGATCCTTTGCCTGTACGACGAGCTGAGCTACGGTCTGAGTCCCCTGATGGCGAAGGAGGCCATGACCATGGTGCGCTCTCTGCGGGACCGGGGCATGACCGTGCTTCTGGTCGAGCAGAATGTCAAGCAGTCCATGGAGATCGCGGACCGGGCCTACGTACTGGAAAACGGCCGGATTGCCATGGAGGGCCCCTGCAGGGAGCTTCTGGAAAACGACTACATCAAGCGCGCCTATATGGGCATGTAGCGCCCCGAAACCCCGGTATCCACCCGAAAACGCATAAAGGATCCCAGGCGGGGAACCTGCCTGGGATCCTTTCGCTTTTTGTCCGGCCCGGTAAAGGGGCTCCGCTGCAAGCCGGGCGCAGCGCCCGAAAACACAAATACAGCACCCCCATCGGGGTGCTGTACAAAACTGGAGCTGCTAGGCAGATTCGAACTGCCGACCTCATCCTTACCAAGGATGCGCTCTACCGACTGAGCTATAGCAGCATATCTGGCGACCGAGAAGGGGCTCGAACCCTCGACCTC
>ONVR01000368.1 GCA_900321335.1 uncultured Eubacteriales bacterium
CATTGCCCTGTCCTGCCAGCCCAAGATCCTGATTTGCGACGAACCCACCACGGCTCTTGACGTTACCATTCAGGCACAGATCATTCGTCTGATCAAGGATCTGCAGAAGGAGCTGGGCTTTACCACCGTCTATATCACCCATGACCTGGGCGTTGTGGCCAATGTGGCCGAGCGTGTGGCCGTGATCTACGGCGGCCAGATCGTGGAGATCGGCACCGTGGAGGATATCTTCTACGATCCCCGGCACCCCTACACCTGGGCGCTGCTGTCCTCCCTTCCCCAGCTGTGTGAGAAGGGCACCGACCTGTTCTCCATTCCGGGCACGCCTCCCTCTCTGTACAACAAGATCGTCGGCGACGCGTTTGCTCCCAGAAGTCAGTACGCCATGGCCATCGATCTCAAAGAGGAGCCGCCCATGTTCCAGGTCAGCGATACCCACTTTGCAAAAACCTGGCTTCTCGATCCCAGAGCACCTAAGACAGAGGCGCCGGAGAATATCCGCAATCTGCACGAGAAGATCCAGAAGACTTACGTCAGCTTTGACGAGTAAGGAGGCAGCATATGGATCAGAATGAGAAAAAAGTTTTGTTATCCATTCAGAACCTGGATGTTGTCTTCGGACGCGGCAAGAAAGCCTTTAAGGCAGTGGATAACGTAAGCTTTGACATTTACAAGGGAGAAACCCTCTCCCTCGTGGGCGAGTCCGGCTCCGGCAAGACCACCATCGGCCGTGCCATCGTCCGCATCAACCCCTGCTCCGCAGGCGCCATCTACTACGACGGCAAAAAAATCTCCGGCAAGCTCTCCAGAAAGGCAGACCGTGAGGTGATCCGGAAGATCCAGATGATCTTTCAGGACCCCGCCGCCTCTCTGAACGAGCGTGCCACCATCGAGTACATCATCTCCGAGGGTTTGTATAACTTCCACCTCTACAAGGATGAGAAGGACCGGATCGCCAAAATCGAAAAGATCACCAAGGACGTGGGACTTCTGCCGGAGCATCTGACCCGATACCCCCACGAGTTCTCCGGCGGTCAGCGTCAGCGCGTGGGACTTGCCCGCTCCATCGTCATGGAACCCGAGTTCATCGTGGCGGACGAACCCATCTCCGCCCTGGACGTGTCCATCCGTGCCCAGGTCCTGAACCTGCTGAAAAAGTTCCAGAAGGAGCGCGGTCTGACTTACCTGTTCATTGCCCATGACCTGTCCATTGTACGCTTTATCAGCGACAGGATCGTGGTCATCTACAAGGGCCGGATCATGGAGATCGCTGAGACGGAGGAGCTTTTCGCCTATCCCCTGCACCCCTATACCAAGTCGCTGATCTCCGCCATCCCCATTCCCGATCCCATCATTGAAAAAGAAAAAAAGCTGTTTGTGTACAGCACGGATCTGCACGATTACTCCGTGGAACAGCCCAGTCTGGTGGATATCGGAAACGGACACATGGTATTCGGCAGCGCCTCTGAAATCGAAAAGTACAAAGCGATCCGCTTCGGCGGCGAGCAGTAAAAGGAGCATGAAAAGGGCGTGTTGAGCAATCACATGCCCTTTTCTCTTACAAGCTATGAATCGAACTGATTTTTCCGTCAATCCCAAACACGTCAAGCTCAGAACGGCCGCTTTTCTCCTGGCTCTGGCCATCGCCGTGGGCGCCTTTACCTATGCCATCACCGGCCTCGGCCGTAAGAGCGCCGGCATCTATGAGATCAGCGCCTCCCGGGACGAGGAAGCGCCCTTTTACCAGAGCGGCGTTACCTTCCATTACAGTTTTGAAGGCAGTTCGGGGGCCATCAAAGCGCTCACCAACGAGGTAAGCGCCGCCTATGGGGCGTCCCTTAAATCTGCCTATATCCTGTTGGACAGCGAAAACGTGTACGACAACCGGGTCAATATCGCCACCCTGAACCGGAGCATCGGGCAGGACGTCCAAGTCACACCGGAGCTGTTTGATATTCTTACGGACGCCTGTGCAAAAACCCAGGAGAATGTTGGATACAACGTCTTTGCCGGCGCGCTGTACAAAGAGTGGAACAGCATTCTGATCCTGCTGGATCCCGATGACTTTGACCCCACCGTCAATCGCGACGAGGCAGAGCGCATTGCCGCTTTGGCAGAGGCCACCAACGATCTGGACAATTTCAGTCTGGAGATCGTGGACCGGGCCTCCTGCACCCTGCGCCTGGACGTTTCCCAATCGTACCTGGACCTTCTGACAGAGCTGGAAATCGATCCGGTGATTCTGGATCTGAACCTGCTCCGGGACGCCTACAAGCTCTCTTTGCTGGCCGCGGACCTGGAGGCCGGCGGCTATGGAGACGGATATCTGGTCACGGACAGCGGTCTGTTTTTGTCTCTGTCCGGATTCACCGGCGGGGAGTTCTGCTTTAACAGTTACTTTGCGGGCGCACCTCTTCCCGCGGCACTCTCCCCCATTCATCCGTCCATGGCGGCAAGCCAGTTTCGGGTCTTCCCCTACGAGGAGGATGAGCCCTACTATTACGCGATCGCAGAGGGGGAACACACCCATTACCGCCATCCCTATCTCCCCGCATCCGGGACATATCCCGACGTGCTGACCGCAAGCGTCTGCATCAGTTCCACAGGAGACCTTATCGGCGCCTGTTATGAGAACATTCGGCTGGGTGCCCTCACAGGTGCTGACGCCGTGGCGGCGCTGGCTGCCTCTGACAGCGACTTTCTCATTGGGTACACCCTACAGGCAGATACGGAAAAAATCGTTTATGCCAACGCTCAGGCCCTCACAGTTCTGACACCGGCGGATTACGGATATCAACTGCAGGGACTTTCGTAAAATTAGCACTTGCAATCCCGGCAAAACCCTGTTACGATAAGAAAAAAACAAAAGAGGCCGTTTTTATGCATGCCGTTATCAGTAACATCTTTGAAGAGATCGTCAACTACGCGATCTTGCTTGCAGAATTCGCCGGCGTTGCCGTTCTGGTTTTTACGCTGATCAAATCC
>ONVR01000086.1 GCA_900321335.1 uncultured Eubacteriales bacterium
ATTTCCCCCGTCCATCTGCTCCAGCGCTTCCGTAACGGCGTGAAACAGAACAGCGTACATTTCCCGATACATAAAACCGCCTCCGGGAAAATTTTAAGGGAATATCCCTTAAAAGTCAATAAGGGATATTCCCTTATTGCATACTGCATACAGAGGTGTGCGGTATGAACGATCGAATCAAAGCCCTCCGGGAGGACCGGGATCTGACCCAGGGGCAGCTGGCGGCGCTGCTGTGCGTCCATCAGACCACCTATTCCGATTATGAGCGGGGCAACCTGAACATTCCCGTTGCCGTGCTCAAGCAGCTGGCCGTATTTTACGGCACCAGCATCGATTACCTGGTGGAGCTCACCGACGAGCCGGCGCCCTACCCCAGGAAAAAGTAAGAAGCGGGAGAGATTCCCGCTTCTTCTTTTTATCGGGTCAGCTGCCGGATCCACTTGAAGCTGTTGCAGTAGATGCCGTTGGGGATGCACTTGAGGATCTGATCGCATTTGAGGATGCAGAAGGTCACAAGAGGCGGCGCGTGGAACACGAAGGCCGCCAGCGCGGAGCCCGGGATCACCAGGCACCACATAAACACCGTATCGAGGATGAAGGTATACCGGGTGTCGCCGCCGCCGGCGATGATGCCCCCCGCCGCCGGGTACTCGTAGGACGAGCCGATGACGGTGATGGACAGGACGATGAGGAACTGCTTTGCCAGAGCCGTGGTCTCCGGGGAGACGTTATACAGGGCCACGGCGGCATCCTTGAAGAGCATCAGCAGCACCGCCGAGACGAGCCCCACCCCCACGAAGATGATCTGAAGGGTCCTGGTATAGGCCCGGACCATGTCCAGCCGCCCTTCCCCCACGGTTTTGCCGATGACCACGTTGGAGGCGGAGGCGGTGGCCACGCTGATGATGCCGATGACCTGATACACCACGGAGGCGATGCTGTTGGCGGCAATGGCCGTCTGGGTCATATGCCCCAGGATGGAGGTCTGGGCCGCCTGCGCCACGCCCCAGATGGCCCCGGAGCCGATCAGGGGCAGGGCCGTGCGGATGTAATCCTTCCAGTAGGTGAAGTCAAAGCCGAAAATGTCCCGCAGCCGGAGTCTGAGCTTTTTGTCCACGAAGAGGGTATAGCCCAGAATGATCACCAGCTCCAAAATCCGGCTGACCAGGGTGGCCGTGGCGGCGCCCCGGATCCCCATCTCCGGGAACCCGAAGTGTCCGTAGATCAGACAGTAGTTGAGGATGATGTTGGAGAACATGGTGGCAATGGAGATCACCGTGCCGATAAAGGCCGTCTCCACGCTCCGCAGGGACATGACCAGGGTGTTGGAGACGGTGAAGATCAGATAGGTCCAGCACATGATGCGCATATACCGGATGCCCTCGGCGATGACCTGCTCGTCGGCGGTGAGCAGCAGCAGGCACCGCCGGGGGAACAGCCCCGTCACCAGCAGGAACAGGGCGCCGCAGCCCATAGCCAGCTTCATGCCCACGCTGATCACCCGGCGGATGGGGTCGATCTGCCGCTTGCCCCAGTACTGGGAGGCCAAAACCACGATGCCGTTGGCGATGCCCGCCACGATCATCTGCAGGACGAACTGGATCTGATTGACCAGCGCCGCCCCGGAGATGGCCAGCTCGCTGTACCGGCCCAGCATCACGTTGTCCGCCAGGTTGACCCCCAGGGCGATGATGGACTGGGCGCAGACGATAGCCGCCAGCGAGAAGAAGGATTTATAGAATTTCTTGTCTTTTACCAGAAGATTCCCCATGGGATACCGACGCTCCTTGCGTGAATGATTCCGTGGTTCAGCCCGTCAGAGCACGGCCACACAGCGGTTGATGGACACGCCCTGACCGTAGAATTTCTCCTCGTAGTCCGTCATGATCCCCACGAGGCCGTTTTCGTGGAGGTTCCGCGTCACCTCTTTGCAGGAAAAGCCCGCGGCGGCAAACTCCTCCAGGGAGAATTCAAAGAGCATGTCGTTGTCCGTCTTGAAGTGGATCTCCCCGCCCGGTTTGAGGACCTGCTTATACAGCTCCAGAAAATTCCGGTGGGTCAGCCGGCGCTTGGCCTGGCGCCCCTTTTTCCAGGGATCGCAGAAGTTGATATAGATCCGGTCGATCTCTCCGGGAGCAAAGACCTCCGTCAGACGCCGGGCGTCCAGATCCACGAACCGAACGTTTTCGATCTGCCCGGCGCAGACCCGCTCCATTCCCACCACCATGGCGTCCGGTACCCGCTCCACCGCGATGAGCATGGTGTCCGGCATGGTGCGGGCCGTCTCGGCGGTGAAGCGGCCCTTGCCGCAGCCCAGCTCCAGATACAGCTTGTCATATTGCCCAAAGATCTCCCGCCACCGGCCCCGCAGGGTCTCCGGCTCCCGGATCTGCACCCCGGCGCACCGCTCCATCCGGGGCACCAGGTTGGGCTTTTTCCGCATTCTCATATCCACTACCTCTTTACAAAATCAGCATTACGCTCATTGTATCAGCCCCGCCGGGAAAAGGCAACGGCTTTCGGGATTTTTCCGCTTTTTGTTCGGTTTACATAAAATTGATCTGCAAATAAAACGGAGGCCGGGCGTAAAGCCCGGTCTCCCGTAATATGCCCTCATTCCCGGATGGGCAGCGCCAGGACGGCCCGGCGGGCCATGTCCAGGGCGGTCAGAGCGGTCATCAGCCGCACCCGCTCCCGGTCCGCGTGCATATGCAGCTCCCGGCACCAGGTCTGTCCCCGGTAGTACAGGCCGATGTACACCAGCCCCACGGGGTTGCCCCGCTCATCGCTGTCGGGTCCCGCCACTCCGGTGGTGCCGATGCCCAGATCCGCTCCCAGGCGGGCGGCGGCGTTTTCCGCCATGGCCAGGGCCACCTCCCGGCACACGGCGCCCTTTTCCGCCAGCAGCTCGCCGGAGATCCCCAGCAGGCTCTGCTTTGCCTCGTCGGTATAGGTGACGAAGCCGCCCCGGAGCACGGCGGAGGAGCCGGGCACGTCGGTGAGCATCTTGGCCACCAGACCGCCGGTACAAGATTCCGCCGTGGCGGCGGTGATCCCCTTCTCCCGGAGCATGGGCACCAGGGCAAACTCGATCTCCCCCGTGTCCTCCCCGTAGATCACGTCCCCCAGAATGTCGTAGATCCGGGCCAGGGCGGGAGCCATCATGGCGTCGGCCACCTCCCGGGAGGGAGCCTTGGCCGTCAGCCGCAGCAGACAGTACCCCTCCTTGGCGTAGGGAGCCAGGGTAGGGTTGGTCATCTCCAGCATCAGATCGTGGAGGGCATACTCCACGGCGCTCTCGCCCATGCCGATGATGTACAGGGTCCGGGAAAAGATCCCCGCTCCCGTCAGTCCCGACAGGTAAGGCACCACCCCGGTGCGGATCATGGCACGGCACTCTCTGGGGGGACCGGGCAGCATGAGCACGTGGACGCCCTTCTCCGCAAAGCCGCAGCCGGGCGCCGTGCCGCAGGAATTTTCAAAGACGGTGCATCCCTCCGGCAGCCACGCCTGGAGCAGGTTGTTTTCCGTCATCTTCATCCCGTGGCGGCGGCCCCGGAACATGGCCTCGATGCGCTCGGCCTGCTCCGGGTGATAGACCAGCTTCCGGCCAAAGGTCTCCGCCACGGTCTGTTTGGTCATATCGTCATAGGTGGGCCCCAGGCCGCCGGTGGTGATGATGATGTCCGCCCGGTCCCTGGCGATGGTCAGGGCCTCCCGCAGCCGCTGGGGGTTGTCTCCCACCACCGTGTGGTGGTACACGTCAATGCCCAGCGCGCTGAGGGTCTGGGACAGGTCCTGGGCATCGGTGTTGGCGATGTTACCCAACAGGATCTCCGTGCCCACGGCGATCAGTTCTGCCGTATAGTTCATCGGCGCACCCGCACCTCCTCCACGTTGTCCAGAGCCTCCTGTATGAGCCCTTCCACGTCCAAGGCCTGCTCCGCCTCCTCCAGCTCGTGGAGCCGGGGCTTGGTCCGGGGGTGCTTGGGGGTAAACACGGTGCAGCAGTCCTCATAGGGCAGGATGGAGGTCTCAAAGGTGCCGATCTTCCGTGCCACGGTGATGATCTCCTCCTTGTCCATGCCGATCACGGGCCGGAGGATGGGCAGATCCGTCACCGCCCCGGTGACGGCCATGGCTTCCATGGTCTGGCTGGCCACCTGGCCCAGGTTCTCCCCGGTGACGATGGCCTTACAGCCGTGCTGCACAGCCAGACGGTGGGCAATGCGCATCATGAACCGGCGCATGAGCAGGGTAAACAGGTCCTCCGGGCATTTGTCCCGGATCTCTTCCTGAATGTGGGTGAAGGGGACGATCTTCACGTCCATCCGGCCGCAGTACCGGGTCAGCTCCTTTGCCAGGGTCAGCACTTTCTCCTTTGCCTGCATGGAGGTGTAGGGGAAGGAGAAGAAGTGCACGGGCACGGTCTCCACCCCCCGCTTTGCGATCATATAGGTGGAGACGGGGCTGTCGATACCCCCGGACAGGAGGCTGACCACCTTGCCGTTTGCCCCCACGGGCATGCCGCCGGCGCCGGGCACGGGGGTGCCGTGGACATAGGCCGCCAGATCCCGGATCTCCACGGTGACCGTCAGCTCCGGGTCGTGTACGTCCACCGCCGTGTCGGGGAAGGCCTCACTGAGCAGGCCCCCCACGTACTGGGACAGCTGGATGGAGGTCATGGGAAAGCGCTTGTCCGAGCGCTTGGACTCCACCTTGAAGCTTTTGGCCTGGGTCATGGCGTCGGCCAGATAGGTCTTTGCCAGCGCGGCGATGGCGTCCTTGTCCTTTTCACAGGCGGCGGCCCGGGTGACGCTGACCACGCCGAAAATGTCCAGGCAGGCCTCAAAGGCCCCGTCCATGTCGCAGGCGTCGTCCTTGGGCTCCACGTAGATCGCGGACTGGAGGGCGTAGATCTTGAACTTCCCGAAGCGCTCCAGCCGGTGCTTGATGTTGGACACCAGCCGCCCCTCAAACCGGCTGCGGTTGAGTCCCTTGAGGACGATCTCGCCCTGTTTCAGCAGAATGATGTCGTTCATGCCTGCGCCTCCTTGCTCTGGGTGGCTGCGCCGCTTTTGAGCAGGGCCTCCCGCATGACGGCCACCTCGCCGGCGGTTTCCCGGTAGGCGGCATAGGCGCCGGGGAAACCGGACTGGAGGTTCTCCTCGGAGAAGATAAAACGGCTCTTGGCCTCAAAGGCCACCCGGATCAGCCGGGCCTCCGCCAGCTTCATCACCGCGTCGTCCACGGGGGAGCCCCCCTCCTCCGGGGCCCGGAGGATCCTGACCGCCTTTTCGATGCCCACGCTCAGGTAGGCGGCCACCGCCTCCGTCAGCTCCTCGGAGATCTCGGCAAAGGCCATGGCGGCTTTGGCGCTCTCGCAGCAGCGCTGGGCACGGTC
>ONVR01000020.1 GCA_900321335.1 uncultured Eubacteriales bacterium
AATCACCTCCCGATGGCAACCTGAATTGGTTTGAAATCAGTATAAACTGTTTACCGTCAAAACGCAAGGAAAAGTGGAAGGAGGCGCGGCGTTTCGGCCTTCTCCGTCTTGACTTTTCGGAAGCAATCGTGGATACTGAAATCGACTTCCCGCCTGCCGCTTCGGGGCGGAGGGCAGCGGGCGCATACAGCGGGGGCGTTGGTGGACGTGCTGCCCCGGAGCGTGACGGAGGGCGTGGTCATCAGCAAATACGGCCATTTTACCGCCCCGCTGGCGGGGCTGCGGTGCATCGAGGCGGGCCACCCCGTGCCGAATGAGAACAGAAAGTAACGAGCCAACCCGAAGATTGACTCGTTGCTTTCGTTTTCTGTTTGCTTTTCCGTACCGGCTTGCCGACCTGTCACATAGTTGCCCTATGAGACGGAGCAGTTGGCCGGGGTGCTTTTTGTTCTGTGGTGGCATCATTGACCGGGCCGGGCTTTTCTCCGGGCGCTTTCGGGGGGAAAAACCGGGGTGGCGAACCGCCCCAAAGCCGCTTCCCATGGGCGCTTTCCGGTGTGTGGTACAGGGATCAGATGGATATGAACGTCCTGGCGGAGAAGCTCGCCAAAAAGAACTGGAAGAGCGAGCTTTCCACCGACAAGCTCCTGCACAGCACCGTGGGCAAGGGCGGCTTTGACTACGAGGCGCTGATCCAAAAGGCCGACCGCATCAAGGCGGACGCCCAGGCGGAGACCGGGCGCATCGACAAAGAGGGCAACGAAACCACGTATTCGGGAAAGGATCTGGACGTCGCCACCGTCACCGCCTTCCGCAAGGTGCTGGAGGCCGCCCCCGCCCAGGACCGCACCACCCCCGGCTATCTCAAGCTCCAGGCGGAGACCGAGAAGCGGACCCTGGCGCTGGATCCGGTGAAGAAGGCGGAGGCGGATCTGGACCGTCAGATCGAGATCCTGGCCCGGGAGAAGACCGGCTGGTTCGTCAGCAAGGAGAACTCCGCCGAGCACCAGCAGATGATGAGGAGCCTGCAGGATCTGCAGGATAAAAAGCGTCTGCTCCGGGGCGAAACCGAGGGCATCAGCCCCGAGCAGCGGGAAAAGCTCAAGAATATCTCCCTGGACCAGGCCATCCGCAACGCCCGCAACGACACCATGGCCTACAGCCGCAAGGTGGAGGAGGACGGCAAAAAGACCAGCTTCCGGTATCAGTCCGGCGCCGACCGCGCCAACGCCGCCACCCACGCCATCGAGGCCTTGGACAAAATGGCGGACACGGTGAATGGGCGCACCATGGCCCAGAAGCTGGAGGATCAGCTTCAGCGCGACACCATGGACAGCCGCAAGGACCCCGAGCAGGTGCAGGAAAACGCCGCCCGCACCCTGTACCTGAGCTTCATCCAGAACAATCCGGAGAAGTTCACGCCGGAGATGCAGGAGGTCGTGCTCTCCAACGAGAAGCTGAACGAGGCCATGCAGATCATCGAGAAGGATCCGGCCTTCCAGAAGATGGTGAAATCCATGACCCCGGATCAGCTGGCCGACAAGGTCATCAACGGGCCCGACGCGGTGCTCACCTCCTATCTGGACGCCACCAAGGTCCTCAACGACCAGGCCCTGGGCAAGTCCGGCTCCGAGATGACCCAGGAGGAGAGAAAAGAGTTTATGAAGAATGCCACCTTCGGCGAGAACAAGGGGATCGAGGCGTGACGGACAAGGGCTGTGCTCACGCATAAAACGGGCCGCAGGAGGCTCAACGGAGCCTCCTGCGGCCCGTTTTTTGGGGTGGAGAGGTACCGGCACAGCGGAGACTGGCCCTGTTGATGAGGACGGCTTGGCTGCCTGTCTGCCCCCTCCATCGCAATCAAATCAACGAATACTCATACCCTTCCCCCGTGTATTGAGAACAGACAAAACGCTATGATGCTTTACATGTCCCCCGTTGCGCAGTAAGCGCAGCAAAGCAGCCCCCCGCCCCGTGATGAACGGAACTCAAACATAATACCAGATAAAACGGGATGGTGCTGGTCACCATCCCGTTGCATATTGATTGGGTGCTAAAGATCGGCTGGAGGATACTTACAAGTAAATGCCCCCTGTCGCATCGGAAAACCCGTCCGCAAGCCGAAATCGGCTGACGCCATAGCCGCTTTCGCCCCGCACTATGGCGGTCCTGCACAGGGCGGGGAGCCATTTGCGGCTGAAGGTGGTGGTGCCGAAGTAGGCGTCAAAGTTTGTGACCGGCAGCACCACCCAGTCGCTGTCCTCTTGCTTGTTGGCGATGTAATATGCCACCATCATCTCCAGCACATGGGGCGGAACTGTGTCCGGTGCGTTGGCCCGCATCCACGCCTGCTGCTCCGCTGTGAACGAAATATCCTTATCCCGCAGGGGCCCAAGCTCCAGCGCGTCCGCGATCACGCTGTCAAAGGAAAGCGACCAAGCCTGATCCGTCGTCGGGGAAAAGATCGGCACCTGGTAGTGCACGCCCTTCTTCCGTAACTTTGAGGTGAAGCCCTTTCGCAGAAGCTCACAGTTTTTGACGGCATAAGCATCCACCAACTGCGGGTGTTTTTTGGCAAAGGCGCAAAGGCCTTTCACATGGCGGTACAGCCAACCGCCGCCCCATTTATCCACCAGCTCCGGGA
>ONVR01000344.1 GCA_900321335.1 uncultured Eubacteriales bacterium
CTGGCAAAGCTCATCTATGACAAAGAGGGCGCCCGGTATATGGACATGCCCTCCGAGGAGCGGTGCAGGGCCTTTGTGGCCTTCGGCCTGCCCCATAACATCGCCCTGATGAAAAAGCATCTGGAGCGGTACCGGATCCACTTCGATCAGTGGTTTTTGGAGAGCAGCCTCCACGAGAGCGGCTATGTGGCCGAGACGGTCAAGCTCCTGACGGACAACGGCTATACCTACGAAAAGGACGGGGCCGTGTGGCTGAAAAACACGGAGCTGGGGGCTGACAAGGACGAGGTACTCCGCCGGAGCAACGGCTTTTACACCTATTACGCCGTGGACATCGCCTACCACCGGAACAAGTTTGTGGAGCGCAAGTTTGACAAGGTCATCGACGTGTGGGGCGCGGATCATCACGGTCACGCCATCCGCTTCAAATCCACCATGACCTCACCCGCCCTGGGCATCGACAGCGACAAACTGGACTTTCTGATCATGCAGATGGTCCGCCTGACCCGGAACGGGGAGACGGTGAAGGTTTCCAAGCGCACGGGCAAGGCGTTGACCCTCAACGATCTGCTCGATGAGATCTCCGTGGACGCCTGCCGCTTTTTCTTCAACGCCAAGCCCGACACCCATCTGGAGTTTGACCTGGATCTGGCGGTGCGGCAGGACAGCGAGAATCCTGTTTACTACGTCCAGTACGCCCACGCCCGGATCTGCAGCCTGATCGCAGCCCTGGCGGCGGAGGGGTACGCGGTGCCAGGCGCCAAAGACGTGGATCTGACGGTGCTTGCCACGGAGCAGGAGCGTGAGGTCATCAAGCAGCTCTCCCAACTGCCGGAAGAGATCAAACTGGCGGCCCGGGATTATGATCCCTCCCGGATCAATCGCTACGTCATTGAGCTGGCCGCCCGGTTCCACCGGTTCTACAACGCCTGCCGGATCAAGGGGGAGCAGGAGCCTGTTCTGCTGGCCCGGCTGAAGCTGGCCGACTGCGTGCGGACCGTCATCGAGATCTGTCTTGGCATCATCGGCGTCACCGCGCCGGATAAAATGTAAACGGAAAATCGGCACAAGGGCGCCCTTGTGCCGATTTTTTATCCCCAGAACAGACGCACGGTCAGGCTGGCGGCGAGAAAGCCCGCCAGATCGGCGCACAGCGCAGCGGGGATCGTGTGGCGGGTCTTCCGGATCCCGGCGGCGCCAAAGTAGACGGCCACGGTGTAAAAGGTGGTCTCCGTGGAGCCCAGCATGACGGCTGCCGTCCGGCCGACGAGGGAGTCCGCTCCGTACCGGGTCATGAGATCGGATCCCACAGCCAGCGCGGCGCTGCCGCTGAAGGGACGGATCAGCATCAGCGGCGCCGTCTCCGCGGGGATAGCCAGCAGGGAAAACACGGGACGCAGCATCCGGGACAGCAGCGTCTGTATACCGCAGGCGCGAAACAGGGAAACCGCAGCCATGAGCACCACCAGGGACGGCAGGATCCGCGCCGTGGTTTTCAGACCGGACCGGGCGCCGTCGACCATAGCGGAAAACAGATCCACGCCCTGCCGCAGCCCGTAAAGGAGGATCCCTGCAATAAGCAGGGGAACGAGCAGCGCGGCCATAGCGTCAGAAGCGGCGGGCCAGGAGCCTGGCCGCGCCCACACCCACGCAAACCGAGACGGCAGAGGTGATCCAAACAGCCGGGAGAATGTCAAAGGCGGAGACGGCCCCGGCGCCGGAGCGCAGGGCGGCGACGGTCGTGGGCAGCAGCTGGATGGAGGCGGTGTTGAGCACCGCAAACAGACACAGATCGTCCGAGGCGGCGCCGGAGCCGTCGGACATCAGGCGAACCGCCTGGATGCCCAGAGGCGTGGCGGCGTTTCCCAGCCCGAGGATATTGGCACAGACGTTTGCCGAAACTGCCTGGCAGACAGCTGCATCCCGACAGGCGGCAGGCATGAGCCGCTTCAGGACGGGACGCAGCAGAGCGGCGAGCTTTTCCGACAGCCCGCTGCGGCGCAGCACCTCCAGGATCCCGGACCAGAGGCAAAGGGC
>ONVR01000236.1 GCA_900321335.1 uncultured Eubacteriales bacterium
GATTATTCAACTGGTTTATACCGATAGATTAACATAAAACAGAGGAACACGAGAAAATGGATTTGTACGAGACATATGCCGCCCTGGGCGTCGGCAAACCGGTTTACGACTACTGTGCCGGGATCGAGGACGCTCTGCAGGAGCGCTTTGCCCAAATCGACCGGGTGGCGGAGCACAACCAGATGAAGGTGCTTGCCGCCATGCAGAAGAACCGGGTCAACGCCACCCACTTTGCCGCCACCAACGGCTACGGCTACAACGACGACGGCCGGGACAATCTGGAGCGGGTCTACGCCGACACCTTTCATACGGAGGCGGCGCTGGTGCGCCCCCAGATCACCTGCGGCACCCACGCCCTGGCGGTAGCCCTGTCCGCCAATCTCCGGCCGGGAGATGAGCTGCTCTCGCCGGTGGGACGGCCCTATGACACTCTGGAGGAGGTCATCGGCATCCGGGAGAGCGTAGGCTCTCTCAGAGAGTACGGCGTCACCTACCGGCAGGTGGAGCTGCTCCCCGGCAGCAAATTCGACTATGAGGGGATCCGGGCGGCCATCAACGACAGGACGAAGCTGGTCACCATCCAGCGCTCCAAGGGCTACCAGACCCGGAAAACCTTTTCCGTTGCGGAGATCGGGGAGCTGATCGCCTTTGTCAAAAGCGTCAAGCCCGACGTGATCTGCATGGTGGACAACTGCTACGGGGAGTTCGTGGAGACGGTGGAGCCCTCGGACGTGGGGGCGGACATGGTCGTAGGCAGTCTCATCAAAAATCCCGGGGGCGGGCTTGCCCCCATCGGCGGATATATCTGCGGCACCAAAGCCTGCGTGGAGCAGTGCGCTTACCGGCTCAGCGCCCCGGGCCTGGGGCAGGAGGTAGGCGCCAACCTTGGGCTGATGCAGAGCTTTTATCAGGGGTTTTTCCTGGCCCCCACGGTGGTGGCCGGAGCTCTGAAGGGGGCGATATTCGCCGCCAACGTGTACGAAAAACTGGGCTTTCCCGTGGTGCCGGATTCTACGGAGAGCCGACACGATATCATCCAGGCGGTGACCCTGGGATCGCCGGAGGGCGTGATCGCCTTCTGCAAGGGGATCCAGGCGGCGGCGCCGGTGGACAGCTACGTGACCCCGGAGCCCTGGGCCATGCCCGGCTACGACGCCCCGGTGATCATGGCGGCGGGGGCCTTCGTCCAGGGCTCCAGCATCGAGCTGAGTGCCGACGGACCCATCCGGGAGCCCTACGCCGTGTACTTCCAGGGGGGACTGACCTGGTACCACGCCAAGCTGGGGATCCTGCTGTCCCTGCAGAAGCTGGCGGAGGCGGGACTTGTAAAACTGTAAGGGGGAGAGAGAAATGTTGGATTCGATCAAGGCGCAGGCCGCGGCGGCGGCAGCGGAGCTGTGTGAAAAGGCGGGGCTGAAGCCGGGCCAGATCCTGGTGGTGGGCTGCTCCACCAGCGAGGTGGCGGGAAGCCGGATCGGCACCGACTCCAATTACGAGCTGGCAACGGCCATCTTTGAGGGAATTTGGGAGACGGTCAACGCCCGGGGGATCTATCTGGCGGCCCAGTGCTGCGAGCATCTCAACCGGGCCATCGTTGCGGAGCGGGAGGCGGTGCCCTTTGCCGAGCCGGTCAACGCCGTGCCCCAGCCGAAGGCAGGGGGCTCCTTTGCCACAAACGCCTACCGGCACTTCCGGGACCCGGTCGTTCTGGAGGAGATCCGGGCCGACGCCGGTCTGGACATCGGCAGGACGCTGATCGGCATGCATCTGAAAAAAGTGGCGGTGCCCTGCCGCCTGGAGCACGACAGGATCGGGGAGGCTATCGTCATCGCCGCCCGGACCCGGCCCAAATTCATCGGGGGAGACCGTGCCGTCTACGACGAAAAGCTGAAATAAAAAATACCGCAAACCAGTTCGGTTTGCGGTATTTTGCCGGTTACCGGCGCAGCAGGTCCTCCGCGCCGAAGCGCATACAGTGGTATAGACGCCGCCTGGCCCGGGCGAGGGTACGGGACACCGTAGAGACGCTGACGTCCAGCCGCTGCGCGATCTGCGTCATGGGCATACCTTCCAGATAGTACAGCTTTGTCAGTTCCCGCTGCCGGGGCGTCAGATCCTCCTGCATGGCCAGGGTCAGATCCCGCAGCAGCCGTGTATAGCCGGTGCTGTTGTCAGCGCCGTTCCGGGCCAGATACGCGGCGTACTCCCCGTAGTCCGGCCCTTTGGCACGGGAGCGGGACATCAGGGCGCCTCCTTTCTGTCGTAGTAGCGTTCCAGCTCCCAGGCCGTGTCGCAGGCCTGCCGGTACATACACCCCAGCTGGTACAGCCGCGTGCGCATCCGCAGACGTTCCATCTCGCAGCTCAGCGCCTCCAGCTGACCGGTCAGCAGGTCGATGCGCTGCTTGAGCAGCTCCGCGCTTTGGCGGTATTCAGCCGCCAGTTGTGTCAGTGTCGCCATGGTTCTCCTCCTTCAAAGCAGAGCCGGGAACCAGATCCCGGCTGAAATAGTCAAAGGCAAAATCAAAAAAACATTCCGGGCAGACCGTAAACCCGTCGATGACGTGGACCAGATCGTCCGGATAGATCTCCTGGCCGCAGCAATCGCAGCGGCCAACGGGGACCGGGTCCTTCGGCCCGGTAATCAAACTGCTGGTTGACACGAAAACCTCCTTGCAGAAAAAAAGTGTTGACAAATAATTTGTGTGGTGTTATAGTAATCAAGCTAACGGTGTATACGCTGGTGTAGCTCAGTTGGTAGAGCAGCTGATTTGTAATCAGCAGGTCGGGGGTTCGAGTCCGTCCACCAGCTCCACCACAGAGCAAAAGAGAATATGGAGGAGTTCCCGAGTGGCCAAAGGGGGCAGACTGTAAATCTGTTGTCAGTGACTTCGGTGGTTCGAATCCACCCTCCTCC
>ONVR01000129.1 GCA_900321335.1 uncultured Eubacteriales bacterium
ACGCTCCAGCTGCCGGTCGATCAGACGGTCGTACTCCACGTTCAGATCCGACGCCTGCACCATCTCCAGGGCGTAGTTCTTGTCCAGGCCCAGGATCTTGTTATCCGCCATGGCGGCCGTTTTGATGAGCTTGGCACCCAACGGGTTGGTCAGCTCCCCTGTTCCCTGGAAATTCAGGCCCGTCAGCGGGTTCTGAAACTCCGGCAGCTTGAGCAGCGCCAGCATGGTGCCGGGAGACACGAGGATCGTATTCATGGTATAGGGATCAAACCGGCTCCAGAAGTCCAGCAGCGTGTTGTAGCTCAGGCTCTCCCCCGTTGCCATGGTCACGATCTCCGCCTCGTTGCCGTTGCCGTCTCCGTTGAGGAGCACTTCGATGGCGTCCTCCAGATGGGCCCGCATGATCTGATTGCCGATCTCCCGGAGCATGACGGAAAACAGGTCCAGACGCTGAAAGCGGACGGCTTCATAGGACGCCACCAGCATTCTGCCCCGCTTGTGCAGGCGCACGTAGTTCTCCTGCAGGGCGATCTCCGTGGTGGGGATCACCGTTCCCTCCTCCAGACGAGTGGGACGGTTGAGCTCCTCATCAGAGACGGAGTAGATGGAGCGGTAGTCCAGGCTGTCAACCTTCGTGGTGCTGGCCGTGATGGCGGGCAGGATGTTGCCCTCCACCATGCCGGTCTTTACGCTTCTGGAGACGTACTCGGGAAACAGCACCGCGGCCTGGGACGTGGAAAAAAACTTCTCCACCCTGTCAGAGCCGGCACCCTTGACCTTGATGCCGAAGCGCTTGAGTTGCCGCTGATAAGCGTCCAGACCCTCGTAAGGGGTATTTTTGTAGTTCTCGCTGGGGTCGGCTTTTTCCAGGACCTGGGTAAAGGTCATGCCCGCCTCCTGGTACATGCCCTTGTCCAGCTTGATTGTATCAAAATGATATGCCATGTTTACTCCTCCCTTAAATAAAGAACCCGACCGTTTTGGAACCGGGATCCACCATCACCACGGTGCGCTTGCCTGCAGTGCCGTTGGCGTCCACCTTGGTAGTCAGTCTGCCGCTGGCCACCAGAGAGCACTTGCCGAAAGTCGGGGCGGTGCCTGTATACTCAAACTCTGCGTAGCCGTGCATCAGCACGGAGGCGTAACCGTCCTCCGTCACGTCGATGGCGATGCCGTCAAACTCGTCACCGTCCACGCAGGGTCCCACCGTTCCGTTCCCGCAGATTTTCACAGGGGAATAGGGAATTACGTTATCCCTAGTCTCAAAGGTGACCATAACGTCACCGATTCCCTCAAAAGAAACCTTCATTGTCATTCCTCCGTTAGATTAAATATTCCTTGTCACTGATGTCCGTATCCCGGCGTGAGCTTCGCATCTGCACGACGGGTGGGAACATCTGCTCAAGCTGATAGGAAAAGGACGCCTGCAGGGCCTCCAGTTCCCGCCGGGAGAGCTTGTCCACAATGGAGCAGAGCTCCTCGTATTCGATGCCCGCCTTGCAGAGCTGTCCCAGGCGCACCGTCTCATTTTTCAGCTGGCGCATATACTCACGCCCCAGCTCCGCCTGACGCAGAAGCTCCTCGTACTGTCTGGCGATCTTCTCCTCGCTGCGGGCGGCGAATTCCTCCAGGGTTTTTGGCGCGTCACGAAGCGCCTTGGTCACCCCGGCATTCACCTGGGCCGGCACTGCCACAAAGGACCACTCGTAGGCGTCCGTCGGCTCGGAGAGCTCCCCGAAGCACAGCTTGCCGTCGTAGTCCCGTCCGGGAACGTGGCCGCATTTTCCGGAGCCCTGCTCCTCGCCGCAGATGCTGCAGGTCCGGCGGGCCACGGCGCAGCCCACGCTGACCTCTTTTTTGATGCCACCGTCAATATCGGCAATCAGCTGACGGTTTGCCTCGGTGCGCAGCACGTAGGCGTAGGCCTTCAGGCAGGTATAGCTCTCCCCGGTCACGATAGACCGCTCCGGATCCTCCACCACCTCGGTCTTGTAGATCCGGGCCACCTGATTGCCGCTGGACCACTCGTGGTCCGAAATGCCCGTTTTTCCCACGAACAGCTCCGCCAGCTTGTGCAGCGCCTCCGTGGTGAAGCGCTCGTGATCTCTGTCCACGTCGTTGTCGCAGAGGATCACGGAGAAGGTATAGACCTCATCCGGCGCCATCTGCCGCTTG
Source organism: uncultured Eubacteriales bacterium (assembly GCA_900321335.1). Classification (GTDB taxonomy): domain Bacteria; phylum Bacillota; class Clostridia; order Oscillospirales; family Oscillospiraceae; genus RUG678. Next base: position 2,176 of record ONVR01000129.1, read on the forward strand.
GTAAAGCCGTTGATCAGCGCCAGATCAGCCGCTGTCTCCCGTTCCGGCACCGTGCCGGCTTTTTTATTGATCTGCATGGTTTTCTCCTTTCCTCTCCAGCTCCGCCCGGAGCTTTGCCGCCTGAGCCCGATACAGCTCGGCATGAGCCTCCTCCACCTGATCCTGCAGGTTGATGTCGTCCCATTGGACCTCATAGGGGCACACGCAGCCGTTCAGGCGCATCCACAGATCGCAGATCCGCTGGATCACCGGGGTAATGGAGCGCCGGATGGCCGTCAGTTCCGAGGTCATCACGTCTGCCTGCTGTGAGGACATACGCTCCGTTGAGGACCAGTTCAGCCCCAGCATAAAGGGCGGGATCCCCGTCCGGGACACCAGCTGCTCCACGATCTGCCGCACGGGCACCTCGCTGTCCAGGATCTGATTGTCGGCGCC
>ONVR01000268.1 GCA_900321335.1 uncultured Eubacteriales bacterium
CAGATCGAGGTGTTCACCAGCCGCCCTTCCAAAATCATCGTGGCGTTCGGGGACAGTATAACGGCGATGAACCGCTGGGTAAAGCCTTTACAAAAGCGCCTCTTCGATACGTATGGCGGCGGTTACGCGCTGATGAACGCCGGAATCGGCGGGAATTGTCTGCTATATGATATTCCGGGGCTGATGGGGGTTTCCTACGGGGAGAAGGGAGTATCCCGTTTTGAACGGGATGTGCTCTGTTTCCCGGAGCTCTGCGGGGTGATTTTTGCGCTGGGGGTCAATGACGTGGCCTATTATTCCAAAAAGACAGCTGCAACCATCTCACTGGAAAAATATAGCTCGGCCGTAACTGATATTGTGGACCGGCTTCATAAGGCAGGTGTCCGGGTGATCGCCCAGACTCTCCCGCCCCGCACCGGCTTCGTGAAAAAGGGATATACCAGGCAGATGGAAGAGCTGAGAGTTCGCATCAATGGTTGGATCAGGGACAACGTGATGTTCGACTATGTGCTGGATGCGGATGCCCTGTTGCGCGATCAGAAGAATCCATCGGTCACCGACGATCGTTACCACCAGGGGGACCACCTGCACCCGAATCAGGCTGGTGGTATGCTGCTGGCGCAGGCTTATGATTTGCAAAAGCTGACTGGGGAGGCGTAAGCATGGGTAAAAAGTATTTTACGCTCAGCTTTGACGATGGGTTGGAACAGGACAAGCGGGTGATCCGTCTCATGAAGCAATACGGACTCAAAGGTACCTTCAACCTCAACGCTGGTCTGTTTGGAACCCGCGGTGAGGTGAAGGGACTAGGAACTTTTTCATTCCAGGACTGTCCTGAAGGCGTCAGGCACAGGTGGCCGTTTTCCTATGTGCTGCACAACCGAATCCCACAGGACGAGGTGTGCCAGGTCTATGAGGGAATGGAGATTGCCACCCATGGCTTCCGGCATGAACCGCTGGGGGCTGTCAGCGAGGATGAAATGCGCGCATCGGTGGATGCGGACAAGAGCGCGCTGGAAAAAATCTTCGGCACCACGGTCGTAGGACACGCCTATGCGCAGGGTTCAACTTCGCCGGCTGTCCAGGCGTATCTGAAGGCGCGGGGGTATCGATATGCCAGAGTGATTTTTCCATCCGGCGGTTTTGCCTTCCCGGATAATCCGATGAACTTTCGACCTAGCTCCTCGCTTATTATGAAAAATGCCGTGAAGCTGGTGGAGCGCTTCAAACGTGAGGAACCCGGAGAAAAGGATTTGCTGTTGTTCCTGTGGGCACACAGTTATGAAATGGACTACGAAAAGGGAAACGCCAGTTGGTATGCCTTAGAAAGGCTTTTTGAATCTATCGCAGGGAGAAGCGATATCGTGTATTGCACAAACAGCGAGGCTTTTGCACATATTTAAGGAGAGCAGGAAAGTGAAAAAGAAAGATTTTAACCGGGATTGGTTATTTGGCGCCGTGGGAAAGGAACAGTCTATGCAACCGGTCACGCTTCCACACGATGCCATGCTGTACGAGAAACGCGCGAAGGATGCGCCAACAGCGGGAGCGTGCGGATACTTTCCCGGCGGGTCCTATGTCTATGTCAAACGGATTCTTGTGCCTGAAGCGTGGCGGACGCAGTCCGCTATACTGGAATTTGAGGCAGTTTATCGAAACGCGCAGGTGTTCGTGAACGATGCGCTTGTCGCTGAGCAACGGTACGGATATACCAACTTCTTTGTGGTGTTGGATCCGCAACTGAAGTATGGCGAGGAAAATGAGATCAAAGTAATCGCGGACAACTCGTCGGTACCCAATTCCCGTTGGTATTCCGGCAGCGGAATTTATCGCAACGTAAACCTCTTCTTAGGCGAAAAGAGTCATATCCGCCCGGATGGACTGCTCGTCTCCACCTCCGGGAACAATGTGACCCATGTGAAAGTGTCGGTCACCGGTGGTGATATGGTCAGGGTCTCTATTCTGGACGGAGAAAAAACGGTAGCGCAGGCCGGAGCTGCGGTCAAGGGGAATGCTGCGTCGGCGGACATTCCCGTTTCCCAGCCGCGGCTTTGGGATGCGGAACATCCCGTACTGTACAAATGCAGAGCGGAGCTGTTGAAAAATGGTGAGATAGTGGATGAGGCGGAGGCCTGGTTTGGATTCCGCACCCTCAGCTGGAGCACCAGAGGATTTTTCGTAAACGGCAAGAAAACGTTGTTTCGCGGCGCCTGCATCCACCACGACAATGGTATTCTGGGTGCATGCTCTTTTGAGGATGCTGAGTTCCGCCGTGTACGTCTGCTCAAGGAGGCCGGTTTCAACGCGATACGTTCCGCCCATAACCCTGCCTCCAAGGCGCTGTTGGATGCCTGTGACCGGCTGGGTCTGTATGTCATGGATGAATTCTGCGACAGCTGGCTGGTACATAAAACACCCTACGACTATGCGGACTCGGATTTTCGCGCATGGTGGCAGCGGGATCTCACGGCTATGGTCATCAAAAACTACAACCATCCCTGTGTGGTCATGAACTCTATCGGGAATGAGATCTCCGAACTGGCTATACCCGAAGGGCAGGAGTACTGTAAAAAATTGGCAGTCCTGGCACGAAAGCTGGACCCGGGCAAAGCAGTGACGATGGGTGTCAACCTGATGCTGTGCAGTATGCTGGCCAGGGGAGGCGGCATATACGGCAATAAAAAAAATGGGAAAGAGAACAAAAACGGCAGTCAGACGATGGACAACGTTCCAACCAGCGCCTTCTTCAACATGCTGATGAACCTGGCCGGGGGGATGATTGAAAAAATGGCTGCCAAACCCGCCGCGGACGAGGCCACAAAGGTGAGTTTCTCCTATCTGGATATTGGCGGTTACAACTACGCCGCGTCCCGGTACGAGAAGGACGGTACGCTCCATCCCGACCGCGTCATTGTCGGGTCCGAGACCCTGCCCAGGAACCTGTATCATAACTGGCAGCTGGTGAAAAAACTCCCCTATGTCATAGGGGACTTTATGTGGACGGGCTGGGATTATCTGGGAGAGGCGGGCATCGGTACCGTCCGTTACAAAAGCTTCAAAAATCCCGGTCAGGATGCGCCCATTATCTCCGCCGGCTGCGGCGTGATCGACATTTGCGGAAAGCTCCGCCCCGAGGTGCAGTGGAACCGGCTGATCTGGGGTCTGGATCATACCCCTGGTATCGGTGTTGAACCGTACACCCATGCAGGGGAGACCGGTTCTGTATCCATGTGGCGTGACACAGACGCAGTGGCCAGCTGGTCCTGGGCCGGCTTTGAAGGCAAAAAAACGAAGGTCACGGTCTATTCTGACGGCGAAGCAGCGGAACTCATTGTCAATGGGCATTCCTATGGCAGGAAAAAGACGAAGGAATACAAGGCTGTCTTTAAACGCATTGCCTATGAACCCGGCACCATCACCGCAATCAGCTACGATGGCGAGGGAAAGGAACTGAGCCGGACTTACATGAAAACAGCTGTTGGGGCTACCGAACTGCGTGTGGTGGCCGACCGTAGCATCTTGCGGGCAAAAACGCAGGATTTGGCCTATATCAGCATTGACCTGACGGGAGTGGACGGCATCACAAAATCTTCTGAGGATACTGCGGTCATGGTGGAGGTTGACGGTGCCGGGACGCTGCTGGCACTTGGCTCTGCAAGGCCCAACATGGGGGAAAACTTTTTCTCCGATACCCACACGACCTACTACGGAAAGGCATTGGCTGTGGTCCGCGGCGGCGAGATGCCCGGAAAGATTATGGTCACGGTGAAAGCAAAAGGCCTGCTTTCCAAAACGCTTGAATTGGAGGTGATCTGAGGAAAGGGCATAAGCCAAGCGGCAGTTCCTGATGTCTCACCCAAAAGACTGCAACAACCGTTGTAGTCTTTTTCTACTATTGGAGGACGACCACTACATCAATGACGGTACTTTTGGTATCCGTATTCACTTCTTAGAATCCACCGCTTACAAAATAGAATGTAGGGAGAAAGCAGCGGCACTCAGTGGCACTTTATGAAGGAGAAAAGCTTTGATTAAGATTTTGTTTGTCTGCCACGGCAATATCTGCCGCTCCGTCGGGGCACAG
>ONVR01000174.1 GCA_900321335.1 uncultured Eubacteriales bacterium
GATGCCCGGTTGAGCAGGGTATAGGGCCGAAGATCTGCGCCGGGAGCGTATTTGGCAAAATCGCCGTCTGCGCCGGGAGCGGAGCCGCCGCCGGAGGTGCAGAAGGGGATCACCGTTTTCCCGGCCAGATCGTTTTCCTTGAGAAACGTGCGGACGATGGTGGGCGCCGTGCCGCACCAGACGGGAAAGCCCACAAAGATCACGTCGTAATCGCCGGGGTTTACGTCCAGCGGCTTCATCGGCTGGAAAAAGCCCGGGGTTTTCATCTCCACAACGCTCCGGCAGCCGGCGTTGGGCCAGTAAAGGTCGTCCCGGGTGTAGGGCTCTGTCGGGACCAGCTCCCGCAGGTCCGCTTTCGCCGCGGCGGCAACGTTCCGGGCGAGGGCCTCCGTCCGGCCGCCCTCAGCGGTAAAATAGACTACAAGTTTTTTTCCCATGGTATCCGTCTCCTTCTCATGTTTTACCCTCATTATACCATCGCCGTCAACTCTTTATGCGTTGCTATACGGTCGGGAATGTATTATACTAAATGACGTGGCGTCCGGGGTATCCGGGCGCAGTTTTGGAAAAGGAGCGGAAGAATGAAACGACGGACGCTGAGAACCATACTCGTGTTTTTGCTCGTCGTCGCCCTGCTGGCAGCCGGATACGTTTTTCTGTTCCGGAATCTGTGGCAAAGGTGGCAGAGCTCCCGGACAGAGGGGTTTCCGGAACTGCCGGCGGACTCCTATTTCGAGATCCACTATTTTGACGTGGGGGAGGGAGACGCGGCCCTCGTGACCTGCGATGGGCATTATCTGCTCATTGACGGCGGGGATCCGTCCTGTTCCCGGTTTCTGTACGCCTATCTGGAAGCGCACGGGATCGACCGTCTGGATGGGATCATCTGCTCCCATGCCCACGCGGACCACGCGGGGGGTCTGGCAGGCGCACTGCAGGTTGCCACGGTGGACGTGGCCTACGCCCCGGTGACGGCCTACGATAACCGTTCCTTTACCAGTTTCGTCAAATATCTTGCCCAGCAGGGAAAGCAGATCACCGTCCCCGCCCCGGGGGACAGCTTTTCCCTGGGAAGCGCAACGGCTACCTTTCTCGGGCCTGTGGATATGGACCTGGCCCTGGAAAATGAGAACAACACCTCCCTGGTCGTCCGGATCGACTACGGCAATACATCGTTCCTCTTTACAGGGGACGCGGAGATCGCCGAGGAGCTGTCCCTGGTGGAAAGCGGCGCGGATCTGCGCAGCACGGTTCTGAAGGTCGCCCATCATGGGAGCTACACTTCCTCCTGCCGGGATTTTCTCGACGCGGTGGAGCCGGAATACGCTGTGATCTCCGTGGGAGCGGACAATGCGTACGGCCATCCCCACGAGGAACCCTTGGAGCGGCTGGAAGAATACTGCCGGGCCGTATACAGGACGGATCAGATGGGCCAGATCCTGTGCCGGAGCGACGGAAAGACCGTGACCTTTTCCTGTGGGTAATATCGATAGCGTGAGCCCGATGCAGCAGACATCGGGCTCAATACTTTTTTGTCAGGAATCGCCGCTCTGTGTGGCGCGGATGCTTCCCAACTCCGTATAGAGCATGCCGTTTTTGCCCCGGTCGGAGCGGAACAGGGTGATGGTGTCCGCAGACATGGACACCGGAGCCGCGGCCACAGGCGGGGGAGAAGAGACACTGGCCCGCCGCAGCAGTGTGATGTGGGGAGAAAAGCGCTTGCGGTCAAAGGGAATGCCGGCCTCCGCCAGAGCACGGCGGACCCGCCTTGCCGCCCCGGTCAGCGCCGGCCCGCCGGACACCCCGGCCCACCACAGATCGCCGAAGGCGCCGACGCCGTCCGGCGTCAAGGGGATCGGCGCAAAGGAAATGGCTTTCAGTGCGTCCAGTACGGCCTCCGGATCCGGATACTCCCCGATAAAGGCCAGGGTCAGATGCAGATTCTCCTCCGGGGTGAACCGGCCCCGGACGCCCATGTCATACCAGACATTCTGGACGTCGATCAGGGCGCCTTTGAGCTCCGGGGTCAGCCGGATGGCAAGAAACAGTCGCATATTCTCTCCTTTCCCGGAACGTTTTCCGGAGATTTCCATGGAAACGTACCGATGTTGAATATTCAATAGTAGAGATCTGAAGGAAAAATCAGCGGCCCTGGGCACAGGACCGCTGATTTCTTCGTGTTTTTACAATGTATTTTCTGTCCGGGCGATCAGGTCGTTCTGCAGGTCAACACCCAGTTCAATGAAGTAAGCGGAGTAGCCGGCGATGCGGACCACCAGGTTCTTGTAGGCGTTGGGATCGGCCTGGGCATTGCGCATGGTCTTGGAGTCCACCACGTTGTACTGGACCTCCATGCCGTGGCAGTCGAAGTAGGCCTTGGTCATATCCCGGAGCTTGGCCACGCCCTCCTCGTTGGACAGGGCGGAGGGATGCATCCGGATGTTCAGAGCCAGACCGTCCATGAACTTGCTGTGGTCAAAGGAACACTCGCTGAGCATGACGGCAGTGGGGCCGTTCTTGTCCCGGCTCTGAGCGGGGGAGGAAGCGTCGGCAATGGGCTCGCCGGTGCGGCGGCCGTCGGGAGTGGCCCAGGCGGACTTGCCCTGACGGATGTGGTCAGAGGCGCCGTAGAGACCGGCCTTGTAATTGTCGGTGCGCTCGCTGTAGAGCATCTTGCAAACCTCATAATAGGTGTCGGTGATCCACTTCATCTGCTCGTCGGCGTAGGGATCGTTGTTGCCGAAGTGGGGAACCTCGTTGATGATGGTCTGCCGAAGGTTCTCATAGCCCTCCCAGTTGGCCATAACAGCGTCGTAGAGCTCACGGGTGGTGCACAGCTTCTTGTCAAAGCACATGTACTGGATCGTGGACAGACTGTCGGCAATGGTGGCGAGGCCTGTAGCGGTGCCGCCGTAGGAGTTGTATTTCGCGCCGCCCCAGGTGCAGTCCAGACCGGACTCCAGGCAGCCTTCCATGCACATGGAAAGGGCAACCGTGGTGGCGTAGTGGGCGGTCAGGTATTCGGTATAGTTGTCATAGCTGACCTGGGCCTTCATGGCAAACTCGATCTGTCTGCGCAGAGCGGCCTTCACCTCGTCCAGGGAATTCATCTCATAGAGGTAGCCGGTGTGCTCCGGGCTCTGCTGGCCGTTCCAGGGATTGACGCCATTGTTGATGGCCATGTCCAGCAAGGGCGCGTAGTGCAGGCTGGCGTTGGGAGGCGAGATGCCGTTGGCGGCGGAGTAGTCGTTGCCGTGGCCGGTGATCTCCTGGCAGCCGATGAAGCAGTAATCCCGGGCGTCCCGGAGGGAGAAGCCCATCTCCTTCATCACGGCGGGGATGATCACGTCATCGTTCTGGTACAGAGGCAGGCCGCCCACCAGCTTGGTGGTCTCCAGCGCGCAGTCCCAGAGCTTGTCGGGGGTGTCCTTGTTGACCCGCAGGGATACGGTGGGGTCGTGCAGACCGATGCGGCCAACGGACTCAAGCACCATATAGGTCACGGGGTTGGTGGCGTCCTCTCCGGTGTCCGGATCCACGCCGCCGATGGTGGTGTGCTGATAGGTGTTGCCGATGCCGGTGGTCTCAGCCAGTCCCTTGCCGGGCATGCCGCCGTAGGCCATGTTGGCGTGGAGGAAGAAGTAGTCTGTGTACAGCTGGGCGGTTTCCAGATCCAGACGGCCTTCCTCCAGATCCTTCTTGAGCATGGGCCAGGTCAGCTGGTCAAAGCGGCCGAAGGAGGGAGCGGGGTAGTGGTTTTCCTCAAACAGGAACAGCTGGTACAGAAGCATGATCTGGCAGGCCTCCCAATAGGTGGCAGGCGGCTCGGTTGCGATGTGAGCAAGTCCGGCGGACATCATCTCCAGCTCGGCCTTGCGCTGGGGATCTGCCTCTGCGGCGGCCTTTTCGGCGCACAGGGCAGAGTAGCGGTTGGC
>ONVR01000130.1 GCA_900321335.1 uncultured Eubacteriales bacterium
TACTGCGGCACCCATACGCCTCAGGGCTATGAGAATCTGGAGGCAAAGCGTGTGATGGATCTGGACCATCCGGTGGAAACCATATTTGAGCAATACGAGTTCTCCGGCCAGGAGGCGACCGGCAAATACGTATGTTCTGTCTGCGGCTACGTATACGACCCCGCCGAGCATGACGGCGTGGCCTTTGAGGATCTTCCCGACGACTGGAGGTGCCCCCGCTGCAAGAAGCCGAAGGACAAGTTCAACAGGGCCTGAGCGATGACTGTCTGCTATTTTACCGCCAGCGGCAACTGTCTCTATGTTGCCCGCAGGATCGGCGGTACGCTGCTGTCCATCCCACAGCTGATGCGGCAGGAGACCATTGAGATTGCCGACGACGCCGTCGGGATCGTCTGCCCGGTGTATAATTGCGAAATGCCGATGATGGTACGGGCATTTATGCAGAAAGCCCACATCAGCACACCGTATTTCTTCTATGTCTACACCTATGGCATGGGCTTCGGCGAGGCTTACGCCCACGCCAAACTGGCGGCCGGGGAGGCCGGTCTGGAGCTGAGCTATGTAAATGCCGTCCAGATGGTGGATAACTTCCTTCCTTACTTCGATATGCAGGAGCAGATCGATACGCTGCCCCAGAAAAACGTGGAGGGGCAGCTGGAAACCGTGTGCGGCGAAATCGCCGCCCGGAAGACCGTAAAGGTCGAAATCACGGCGGACACCAGAGCGCAGATGGAGCTGTACCGGGAGCGGCTGGCAAAGCGGTTTCTGCGCAAAGACACGGCGCAAAGCTACCTCGTGACCGACGCCTGCGTGCACTGCGGCATCTGCGCAAAGGTCTGCCCGGCGGACAACATAACGGTGACGGAAGATGCGGTGACCTTCTCCGATCACTGCGAGGTGTGCTACGCCTGCCTGCACAATTGTCCGCACAATGCGATCCATCTGCCGGTGGAAGCCGGCACTGTCCGCTTCCGCAACGAACATGTCCGTCTGCGGGATATCATCGAGGCCAATGCATAAGGCGGAAAGGCAACAGAATATGGCAAAAAAAGAAATCAGACTCCACGCCGTTGTGGCACCCACGGAGACGGTCATCGTCTCTGCCTATGATCCGAGCGGAAAGGCGGACGCCTGTACGCTGGCTTTTTACATGGTGAGCAGTCACGTTCCGCCCTGTGTGACCATAGCGATCAATGCCACCCAGCGGAGAAAGACCCTTCAGGACATCCTGGAGACCGGGGCATTCGTCCTCGGATTTCCCAGCACGGATCAGGTCAGACAGGCCGATTACCTGGGTGTGGAATCCGGTTATAAAACTGACAAACTGAAGAACGTCGGCTTTACCACGAGCCGGGCCAGAACGGTCTGCGCACCTGTGATCAACGAGCTTCTGCTGTCACTGGAGTGCCAGGTCGTCCATACGGTGACCGTGGGCAGCCACATGCAGATCACCGGCGAGGTGAAGAACATCCTTGCCGACGAAGATATCGTCGATGAGAAAGGCCGCATCCTGCTGGACAGGCTCAGGCCGGTTCTCTACAATGAAGAGCAGGTGGAATACCTGTCCCTGGGGCGGAAGGTTTCGGATGCGTTCAAACCGGGGGCAGCGTGGAAAAAAGAGCTTGACGGAGGAAAAGAGCATGGATAAAAAGATCGTCGCGGTCAACGCGGGGCCGCGGAAAGGCTGGAACACGGAGACATTGATCGCCGAGGCGTCAAAGGGGGCGGAGGCCGCCGGCGCCGTTGTGGAGCGGTTCGATCTGTTCCGGCTGGAGCGGTATACCGGCTGTATCTCCTGCTTCGGCTGCAAGCGGGAAAAATTCAAGGGACACTGTATCTGCCGGGACGGGCTGACGCCGGTGCTGGACGCCATCCGGGAAGCGGACGGGCTGATCCTCGGCTCGCCCAATTATCTCGGGGAACTGACCGCGTCCTTCCGGGCTCTTTATGAGCGGCTGATTTTTCAGAATCTGACCTACAACGTGCAGACGCCCTGCTGCAACGAGCGGCCGATTCCCGTGCTGCTGCTAATGACCAGCAACGCCCCCGATACGGGTTATCTGAAACTGCTGGGGAACTATCAGCAGACCCTGAGCCGGTTCGTCGGACCCACGGAGGTCTTTGTCAGCGGCAACACGCTCCAGCTTAAGGACTACAGCAAAACGGACTGGGAGTGGTCGATGTTCGATCCGGAGGCAAAGAGAAAACGCCATGAGACGGTCTTCCCCCAGGAGTGCGAAAAGGCCCGGCAGTTAGGAGCGGCACTGGTGTCCCAGGGATGAAGCTGTGACGGCGGGAGCCGGGCGCCCACCTGTGAAAAAGGAAATGCCGAACCCCCGGCAGCGGTGAACAGCCGTTGCCGGGGGTTCGTGTTCTGTCATCGGCGCAGCTGCCGCAGAGAGCCGGGAGCGGGGGCATAAAAAGACGGCCCGGGCAGAAAACACCCGGGCCGTCCGGACAGATGCCGGCGCTACCGTCCGGACCCGTCGATCCACTTGATGAATTTTGCGGGAACGCCTCCGGCAACCGCGTTTGCCGCCACATCTTTGGTCACGACGGCCCCGGCGGCGATCACCGCGTTGTCCCCAATGGTTACGCCCTGGGTCACAACCGCCCCGGCACCGATCCACACGTTGTTCCCGATGTGTATCGGCGCGGGATGAAGCTGCTGCCGTCGGGAGGGGGCCATGTCGTGGTTGAGGGTGGCCAGGACTACGTTGTGACCGATCAGAGCCCCGTCGCCGATGGTGATGCCGCCCTGATCCTGAAATTTACACCCCGCGTTGATAAACACGTTTTTGCCGACGGTGATGTTTTTTCCGAAATCCGTGTAAAAGGGCGGGAAAAGGCCAAAGCCTTCGCCGACAGGTCGGCCGATCAGCTTCGAAAAGAGCGCCGCCAGCTCCTCCGGCTCGTGGTAACGGGTGTTGATCTCCATGGTGATCTTCTGGGCTTCCCGGCTGTAATACCGCATGATCTCGATCACACGGGGGTCCTCTCCGAGGGTATCGCCGCGATTGAAATGCATCAGCAGCTGTTCCAGTTCCATATCGTTCCTCCTTGGATACGTTTATGCGTCTATTCTATCACACATCGGGGGAATTTTCCAGCTGGCGGTCCGCTGGCGGGATGGATATAAAATTCTTCCGCGCCCCTTGAATTTCATAAAAATAGTGATAGAATGTTAATGATACCGCTTGAGAGCGGCTGGACGCATTTATAAAATGAATTCAATATAGAAAGGAAAATCCACCCATGAGCTACAAAGTTACCTATGCAAACGAAGCTGTAAAGTATGAGGCTCCCGGCCATTTCGAGTGCCTGACCACCCGCCTGCACAATCCCGCTGACGTCAACGGCGGCACCATTGTCAACGGCCTTTCCCACTTCCTGCCCGGCGGCGGCGCCAACGTGGCTCCCGCAAACTTTGAGATGATCTACTACATCATCTCCGGCGAGATGACCGTCGAGATGTACGACGACAACGACCAGGCCACGCAGTACGTGCTCCACGCCGGTGACAGCGTTCACTTCGGCAAGGGCACCAAGCGCGGCTGCAAGAACACCGGCATCGAGACCGCGCAGATGCTGACCATCATGATTAAGCCCCAGGCTTAAGGTATACAAGCAAACGGAAATCGGACTGCCTGATCGCAGTCCGATTTATCGTAAAAGGAATCTGTCCCCGGTGTTGACTTTGCCTGTGGATTACGATAAACTGAAAACATACTTTTTGTAGATTTGCCCGTAACGGGTCAGGAGGTTTTTCCATGAAAGACATTTATCTTGTTAACTGCTGCCGTACCGCTGTCGGTTCCTACGGCGGCTCTCTGAAGGACGTTCCCGCCGCACAGCTGGGCGCCGTGGTCGTCAAGGAAGCGCTCAGCCGCGCCGGCGTCAAGCCCGAGCAGGTGGACGAGGTCATGTTCGGCTGCTGCATCACCGCCGGACTGGGCCAGAACGTCGCTCGCCAGGTCTCATTGAAGGCCGGTGTGCCTGTGTCCGTGCCCGCCTATTCCATCAACATGGTCTGCGGCTCCGGTATGAAAGCTGTCATTGAGGCTGCCCGCGCCATCGCTGCCGACGACGCCGAGATCGTGGTCTGCGGCGGTACCGAGAACATGTCCGCGGCTCCTTATGCCCTGCCCGATGAGCGCTGGGGCGCCAGAATGGGCAACAAGAAAGTGATCGATACCATGGTCAACGACGCCCTGTGGGATGCCTACAGCGATTATCACATGGGTACCACCGCCGAAAATATCTGCGACGTGTGGGGGCTGACCCGTGAGGAGCTGGACGCCTTCGCCCTTGCCTCTCAGCAGAAGACCGAGGCCGCTCAGAACGCCGGCAAGTTCGACGATGAGATCGTGCCTGTCACCGTTAAAATGAAAAAGCAGACCGTAGAGTTCAAGGTGGACGAGTTCCCCCGTCACGGCACCACCGCCGAGGGCCTTGCCAAGCTCAAGGGCGCCTTCCCCGCTTCCTCTGACAACGCCTTTGTCGCCAACGGCGGCACTGTAGAGGACACCTTCGGCGCCAAGTGCTGCAAGCCCGGTAATTCCGAATACGGCATCGGCCGCGTCACCGCCGGCAACGCCTCCGGCATCAATGACGGCGCCGCCGCCATCGTGCTGGCCTCTGGCGAGGCTGTTGCCAAGTACGGCCTCAAGCCCATGGCCAAGCTGGTCTCCTGGGGCCAGGGCGGTGTGGATCCCAAGATCATGGGCACCGGTCCCATCCCCGCCTCCCGTCAGGCGCTTGGTAAAGCCGGTCTGACCATCAACGATATGGACCTGGTGGAGGCCAACGAGGCCTTTGCCGCCCAGTCTCTGGCCGTAGCCAAGGAGCTCGGCTTCGACATGGAGAAGGTCAACGTCAACGGCGGCGCCCTGTCCATCGGCCACCCTGTAGGCTGCTCCGGCGCCCGCATCATCGTAACCCTGATCCATGAGATGCAGAAGCGGGAAGAGGCCAAAAAGGGCCTTGCCACGCTGTGCATCGGCGGCGGCATGGGTGTTGCCACTGTCTGGGAGAAGTGCTGAGCCGGTAACCGATCAACATAA
>ONVR01000392.1 GCA_900321335.1 uncultured Eubacteriales bacterium
AAAGGAAGCGGAATCATGAGTTTATCTACCACAGCCAAGCGTTTAGGCATTGAACAACTCTTAAACTACGCCTGCAAGGACCCGGACAAAAATCTCCCGAAAATCATGGACTGGGCAGACCGGTTCTCCGGAGGGGAATTTCCCTCCCAGCGGAAGGTGATCCGGGATGCCATCGAAAACCCGGACAATCCCTATTACAGCTACATCCGCCACATCATCAAGGAGACGGACGAAGATGTACTCAAGACCATCGTGGTGAACTTCTTCATCAACGCCAACCTGATCGGCTGGCCCCAGCAGGAGAAAATGCGGGAGAAGTACGGCTGCAACATCCCCTGGGCCATCCTGCTGGACCCTACCTCCGCCTGCAATCTCCACTGTACCGGCTGCTGGGCGGCGGAGTACGGCAACAAGCTGAACCTGACCTTTGAAGAGATTGACGACATCATCCGCCAGGGCAAGGAGCTGGGCGTGTACATGTACATCTACACCGGCGGTGAGCCGTTGGTGCGGAAAAAGGACCTGATCCGGCTGTGTGAGAAGCACGACGACTGTGTATTCCTCAGCTTCACCAATGCCACGCTGATTGACGAGGCCTTTGCGGACGAAATGCTGCGGGTCAAGAACTTCGTCCCGGCCATCTCCCTGGAGGGCTTTGAGGCGGCAACAGATGGACGGAGGGGCGACGGGGTCTACAACAAGGTGATCCACGCCATCGAGCTTTTGAAGGAGCGAAAGCTGCTCTACGGCATCTCCGCCTGTTACACCAGTCAGAATCTCGACTCCATCATGTCCGAGGAGTTCTATGACAAGCTGATTGAGATGGGCGTCTACTTCATTTGGTATTTCCACTACATGCCAGTTGGCAACGATGCCTCCCCCGAATTGCTGCCCACCCCGGAGCAGCGGGTGGAGGCTTATCAACGCATCCGCCGGTTCCGGAAAGAAAAACCCCTGTTCGCCATGGACTTCCAGAACGACGGGGAGTTTGTGGGCGGCTGCATCGCGGGAGGGCGGCGGTATCTGCACATCAACGCAAACGGCGACGTGGACCCCTGCGTGTTCATCCACTACTCCGACTCCAACATCCGGGAAAAGACGCTCTTGGAGGCATTACAGGGCCCCATCTTCATGGCCTACCATGACGGGCAGCCCTTCAATGACAACCACATGCGCCCCTGCCCCATGCTGGAAAATCCAGAATTGCTCCGGGACATGGTTGAGAAGACCGGCGCCCACTCCACGGATCTGCAGTCCCCGGAGAGCGCGGAGCATCTGTGCGCCAAGTGCGACAAATACGCCGAGAACTGGAAACCCGTGGCAGAGCAGCTCTGGAAGGAGCGCCAGGCGGAGAAGGTCTGGAACGCAGGATAACAAAAACCGCCGGAGCGGACAGTTCCGTTCCGGTGGGTGATATTCAATGTTATTCCAGCGCAAAGTCCTGAAAGACCTGGCGGTTCATGGTGTGGTAATAGGGCTCCAGTATACCAATATAGTGGAGCAGGTCATAGCTCAAGTTGTGGTTCAGCCAGTCCAGCAGGACGCCCACGCAGCAGCATTTATAGTACCGCACCATCAGCTCTTTGCCCTCCGGCTTTAAATTCATTCCCTCCGTCACGCAGTCGATATAGGCGGTGACGATGTGCAGCACCATCCGGTCCACGCTGTCCAGGAACACGTCCCGCTTCACGGAGCGGTAGATGTGGAACACGGACTGCTTGTTCTCCAGGATCATCTGGGCCATGGGCTCGATGCACTCCATGGGGGATTCGATCCGCCCGTGGTTCTGTATGATCTCATAGGCCCAATGCTCCAGGGAGGAGATCAGCAGCTCCGGGATGCCCTCAAAGTGGTAGTAGAAGGTGTTCCGGTTGATGCCGCAACGCTCCACGATGTCCCGGACGGTGATTTCCGTATAGGGCTTCTCCCGGAGGAGGACAGCGAACTGATTGATAATCGTCTGCTTGGTACGGTTCATGGGACACCTCCACAGCGCCTGAGGCGAATCTAGTTTTCAATATTATATCATGCCCATGTGCATCACGCAAGAAATATTTTATTCCTAAATATTCCATCCCCTACCCCAGAAGGAGGGACCCATGAAGCAAGTAAAAAACATCACAGCCATTGCACTGGCCCTTTCCCTGCTCTTATTCAGCGGCTGCGGCCAGCAGGTCAAGGACCCTTCATCCCAGGAAACCTCCGCCCCGGAGGAAATCCAGGATGAGACGACTGTGGAAACCGGCGAAATACCAGATGAGACAGCTCTGGCGGAGTCGGAAAGCACGGGAAACAACACCACCGTCACCCTGTCAGATCAGGGCTGCACCATCGTGGGGGCCGGGGCAAAGTTTTCGGACAGCACTTTGAAGATCACCGGCAGCGGGCGCTACACCCTGTCCGGTAAGCTGTCAGCGGGGCGCATTCTGGTGAACGCAGAAGTAGATTCCAACGTGGAGCTGATCTTAAACGGGGTGGAGATCACGTCCCCGGAGCACGACGCCATCTACTGCAAGAAGGCCGGGAGCCTGAAGATCACCCTGGCCTCCGGCACGGAAAACCACCTGGTCAGCGGCACTTCGGACACCTATGGCCTGGGAATTCAGCCGGAGAGCGCGGAGGACGATGATTCCGAGGAATCGGAAGAGGAACTGAAAAAGAGCCAAAAGGCCGCCATCTACTCCAAGGCCCCGCTGTACATCACCGGGGACGGAAGCCTGACGGTGGAGGGCCTGATCAAAAACGGCATCCAGGCCAAACCGGGGCTTCTGATCGACACGGCAAAGATTACGGTCACGGCGGTGAATGACGCCATCAAATCCAAGGGCGCGATTCAAATAAACTCCGGCGAATTTGACATTTTCGCCTTTGGCGACCGCATCTCCACTGACGGAAACCTTACGATCGAGGGCGGCAGCTTCTCCCTCCGTACCGGGGAAGGGTCGGAATCTGTGGAGATGAAGACCGAGGACTTCGGACCACCACGGTTCGGTTTCGACAATGCGAGCTATGATCTGGATGACTCCGGCTACGGCTCCCAAAAGGGCATCAAGGCCGAGGGGAACATGACCATTCTGGGCGGGACCTATCAGATGGACACCGCCGATGACTGTATCCACTGCGGCTCCGTGCTGACGATCTCCGGCGGCGCCATGATCCTCTCCTCCGGGGACGATGGCATCCACGCGGACGATTCCCTTTCCATCACCGGAGGCGACATCGCCGTATCCTATTGTTACGAGGGCATCGAGGCCATCCACATTGATGTGGAGGACGGGAATATCTCCGTTACCGCCGTGGACGATGGCTTCAACGCCTGCGGGGAGCGGGCGGACAGCCCTACCCTGACGGTAAACGGCGGGAATATCTATGTGGATGCGGCGGGCGACGGTCTCGACTCCAACGGGGATCTGACCATCAACGGCGGTTATGTGCGGGTGGACGGTCCCCCGGACAGCATGAACGCAGCCATGGACGTGGGATCGGAGAATGGAGGCGTGTTCACCACCAACGGCGGCACCCTGATTGCCGTTGGGATGTCCGGGATGCTGGAGGTGCCGGAGGAAACCTCCGGGCAGGTCAGTCTGACCTTCGTGTTCCCGGAGACGCTGCCTGCGGATACTGAGGTGGTCATCACGGACACCGCCGGGCAGGAACTGGGCCGCTTCACCACCGTCAAGATCGCAGACAGCGTGATATTCTCCAGCCCGGAACTGATCCTTGGCGAGACCTATACCTTCACATGGGCAGGCGGATCCGACACCCTGGAGGCATCGGAAATCAGCTCCACCAATTACACCCGCAGCTTCGGCGGTCCCGGCGGCTTTGGCGGTCCCGGCGGCCCGGGAGGCATGGGCGGTCCTCCGGGGTTTGGACAGCCATGAAAAGAAAAGGTAAGCGCTCTGTCCTCCGTCTCCTTCCCAAGCTGCTTTTGATCCTGATCTGGATGGAGGTGATCATCCTGATCTATCTCCATCGGGACAAGCTGACCGCGGACGGCATCCTGCATTTCACCCCGGAGAATCCATGGCTGGCGGCGCTGGTGATTCTGGGACTCTTTGCACTAAAGAGCATCAGCGTGATGCTGTATTCCGGAATTTTGTTTGTCGCAGACGGAATCCTGTTTCCGCTGCCTGTGGCGATCTTGGTGAACGTCATTGGCGGAGCGATCATGCTCTCTATCCCTTATTGGATCGGGAAACGCACAGGCGCGTCGGCGGTGGAGCGGATCAAGGGGAAATATCCCAAAGCAGAGCAGCTTGGGGCTTTTCGTTCGGAAAACGACTTCTTTTTCGCCGTGATCCTGCGGATCATCGGGATCGTTCCCTGCGACGTAGCCAGTATGTATATGGGCGCGGTGCAGGTCTCCTTCCCTAAATATCTGTTTGGAAGTCTGCTGGGCATCCTGCCGTCCATTGTGCTATACCCGATCATGGGGATGGGGGTCCAGGACATTCATCAGCCCCAGTTCTGGATCGCGCTGGGAATCAAGGGTGCGCTGATGATTATCTCCGCCCTGGGCGGCCGGGTCTATCGCCGGGCGAAGGGAGAGAAAGGCGCCGATGGGCCATGTAACAACTTGGAGCATGATGAAATGGATCCGAACATATAGGAGGAACGCCTATGAATCAGAACAATCCGGTGCCGCTTCGTACTCTGGTTTTGCGGATCACCCTTCGGTTTGCGCTGATCCTGGGCGTACTCCTGTTTTTGATCCTGCTGCTGCCGCCCCTGCTGAATCTGTTCCTGCCCTTTGTGCTGGCCTATATCCTGGCGACAGTCTTGGCCCCTCTGGTGGGAAAGCTCACAAAGACCTCGGAACGGGTATGGAATTTCTGGTCCATGTTTTTCGTGCTGCTGATCATCATCGCCATCGCAGCCCTGCTGATCTATGTGGGCTATTATCTCTTCACCCAGGTGACAGATCTGATCACCAGCTGGAGCAGCATCCGGGACAACTTCATTGAAATCCTGCGCTCCTTCTCTGGGTACTTGCAGGGCCACATGGACATGACCTCCACGGAGCTGGATGCCTACGCCCAGGAAGCATTGCAGCACGTCACGGACTATATCACAGACAAGCTGTCCTCCTGGGCGCCCACAGTTATGGTGAGCGTGGGCAATGTTGCCTCCAGTGTTGCCGGCTTTATTGTCTCTGCGTTGTTTTTTATCATCGGCTCTTATTTTATGAC
>ONVR01000046.1 GCA_900321335.1 uncultured Eubacteriales bacterium
CCAGAGTCTTGGCATAGGAGTCGGAGTGGTGCATGATGACCTGGCAGCCGTGCTCCTTGTAGTAGCCATAGATCTTCTTGTAGGAGGGCAGGAAGAACTCCTCAAACATGGACGGGGACAGGAACGTGGAGATCTGGCTGCCCCAGTCGTCGTGCTGGAAGAAGGCGTCGGGCTGGAGGTACTTGCAGGCCTGCTCGGCATAGGACATCTCAAACTCGGTGATGTAGTCGATCAGCTCGTGCATCTCGTCGGGGCACTCGTAGAAGGCGATCATGCAGTTCTGCATGTTCATCAGGTAGTGGCACTGCTCAAACAGGCCGGGAGCGTAGAACAGGGTGGCAAAGGTCTCGTTCCGGTCCACCTCTTCCGCCATCTTGATGAAGGGAAGCCACTCCTCCTCGGAGAACTCCACCCGGGGCGCCTTGACGTACTTTTTCCACTCCTCAATATCCTTGAGCACCAGGTGCGCCTCGTCGTGCACGGGGAAGGCGCCGGGGGTTCCCTCGGGCCAGGCCTTGGTGACGCCCCAGGCGTCCTTTACCGGCTCGCCGCCGTAGGCAGGCATAGGGCTCTGGATTGTGACCGGGGTGGCATACAGGATGGAAAATGCTTCGTACTGGTTTACAAATCTGTCCGGATGACCGTTTTCCCCTTTCAGGGTTTCGATCAGGTTCTGTCTCTTCGTAAGCATGGGAATCAATCCTTTCTGATTTCACGTTCCCGTGGAAAACGTGTTGTTTTATTTTACCATTAAAAGGGAACAAACACAAGCAATTTATACCATCTGGTCAAGCCGCCTCCCCATGCTGCAAAAAATCCTCTTTACCGGCTGGGATGCCCGTGGTAGAATATCCGTAAAAACAACCGGGAGCGACAATATGAACAACAACGTGATCATGATCGGTATGCCGGGCGGCGGCAAGAGCACCGTAGGCGTCGTGCTGGCGAAAATGCTGGGCATGGATTTTCTGGACGGGGATCTGGCCATTATCCGCCGGGACGGCAGAAAGCTCCAGCAGATCATCGACCAGGACGGCGTGTCCGGTTTTCTGGATCTGGAGGCGGCCGTGCTCCGGGATCTGCACTGTGAAAACACCGTCATCGCCACCGGCGGATCCGCCGTGCTCCGGGCGGACACGGTGGCCCATCTGAAGACCCTGGGCCCCCTGGTCTATCTGTACCACCCCTTTGCGGAGATCCGGCGCCACATTCCCGATCTGCATAACCGGGGCATCGCCTTTGAGGGCGGCCAGACCCTGGAGCAAATGTACGCCTACCGGGAGCCCATTTACCGGGCCTGCGCCGATATTATCGTGGAGGCGGTGGATATGACCATCACCCAGGTGGCCATGGCCGTGGCCCAGGCCCTGGGCCGCAGCTGATCCACTGCCGGTGAAACAAAAAAATCCCTGAAATCTCACGATTTCAGGGATTTTGTTCTTGTGGGTCCGCGCCGGCGATCAGTCGTAGTAGTTGACGTTGGCGTAATCCTCGACCCAGGGCTGGGGCGGGATGATCTGCTCTCCCTCATAGCCCAGCAGCACGGCGCAATAGGGCTCAAACCCCTTGGGCACCATGATGATGTCCTTGAACATGGGGTTGATGACGGAGGCCATCATGGGGGTCATCATATAGCAGGAGCCCAGGCCCAGCTCCGTGGCGGCGATGCACATATTCTCGGCGGCACAGTCACAGCTGATGCCGCTGTTGCCGGGATTCTCCTCGGGCACGGAGAACACCACCATGCAGGGGGCGCCGTAGAGGGCCTTGTACCCGGGCGTGGCGACGGTCTTCTGCATATAGGGATCCCCGTGCTCCGCCAGGTAATTGATCAGGTTTTCGTCAAGGCTGTCCAGAAACCCTTTTCTGCGGACGACAGTCATCTTGAACTCACCGCTTTTAGGGGCCTTGTTGGCATATTTGAGTATGGTTTTGAGCTTTTCCTCCTCCACAGGCTGATCGGTATAGCCTCTCACGGAATGGCGGGCCTGAAGGGCATCCAGAGTGTTCATATGGGGTACCTCCTGAAAATTTCAATGGGGATTTTTTCTGTTTTCTATTATAGCAACTATCGTAAACTTTTCAAGTGCAAGTTTCTTATGAACTCATACCGATTAGCGCTGCCGGTTGATCTCGTCGTAGATCTCCTGCATATTCAGGTCCACGTCGTGCAGCGTCACCGCGCATTGGCGCAGCCCCTCCAGCAGCTCCGGCGAGGCGGCGGCGTCGGATTTGTAGTGGATATGATGCTCCAGGCTGGCCCACATGTCCATGGCGATGGTGCGGATCTGGATCTCCACCCGGGTGTCCTTTTTCCCCTCCGCCAGGAAAATGGGGATGGAGACCACCATATGCAGGCTCCGGTAGCCGTTGGGCTTGGGGTTTCGGATATAGTCCTTGCGGACCACAACGGTGATGTCGTCCTGCTCCGCCAGGATATTGGCGATGCGCTCCACGTCGTCTATGTATTTGCAGATCACCCGCACGCCGGCCACGTCGTTGAGGTTGGCGACCATGGAGCTGGGAGAAAAGGGTTTGTCCAGATGCTCCAGCTTCTTGCGGATGCTCCGCAGGGATTTGGTGCGGCACTCGATATGATGGATGGGGTTGTATGCGTGATTGATCTGGAATTCCTCGTCCAGGATCTCCAGCTTGGTATTGATCTCCTTGATTGCGGCTCTGTAGCGTTGAAACTCGATCTCAAACCGGCGCAGCAGTTCTGAATCCACCACTTCGAGATCCGTAAAGTATTTCTCTTCCATAGCAGCAGAATCTCCATATTCTTATTCGGCCCCGGAAGGGCCTGTTTTCTGTTTCCATTATACAACATATGCCCGGCATATGCAATTGCAGGTTTCCCGCCGGGTGAAAAACGGGTGGACCTTTCCCCGGGAAGGTGGTATACTGACAGTACTTTTGATAAGGAGTTGGATCTGATGTCTGTTGCAAGAGATCTTCTGCAGTTTATAAACGGGTGCGTCAGTCCCTTTCACGGGATCTCGGCGCTCCGGGCAATGCTGGACAAGGCGGGCTTTACCGCCCTGACCGAGGCAGAGCCCTGGACCCTGACGCCCGGCAAGGGCTACTAC
>ONVR01000313.1 GCA_900321335.1 uncultured Eubacteriales bacterium
CGCCTCTGCCGGGACGGGGGCCGCCTCCGGGGGCAGGGGCCGGTGCCAGATGATGTCGTAGTTGTTCCGGATCTGCATCACCCGGTCCCCCTCCCGGAACACGTACTCGCCGAAGGCCGTCTCGTGCTTGCCGGGGGCGGGGGGATTCACCGCCGCCTGGAGCAGCCGGTTGAGGTTGTCCGTGCCCGTGTCGTGCTTCCGGGTGGGGGAGAGCACCTGGATCTGCTCCGGGGCGATGCCCATGTTTTGGGGCAGCCGCTGGGCGCAGAGCTGCACGATGGTCTCCGCCGTCTTCTGGGCGGAGGTCCGGCGGAGCATGAAAAAGTCCCCGCTGTTTTCCCGCAGGTCCGGCACCTGCCCCCGGTTGATGGCGTGGGCGGACAGGACGATCCGGCTCTGCCGGGCCTGGCGGAAGATCTCCGTCAGGGTCACCGTGGGCACGGCGCCGCTGCGGATGATGTCGGAGAACACGTTGCCCGGCCCCACGGAGGGGAGCTGGTCCGCGTCTCCCACCAGGATCAGACGGCAGCCGGGCCGCAGGGCCCGCAGCAGGGCCGCCATCAGGCGGACGTCCACCATGGAGGTCTCGTCCATGATCACCGCGTCGCAGGCAATGGGCTCGGCGGCGTTGTGCTCAAATACCACCTTGTCGTTCTCCGCCATGGCGGCCCCCAGGAGCCGGTGGATGGTGCTGGCCTCGTGCCCGGTCAGCTCCGTCATGCGCTTGGCCGCCCGGCCCGTGGGGGCGCAGAGCTGGGTTTTCAGCGCCATGGTCTCGAACAGGGATAAGATCCCCCTGACCACGGTGGTTTTGCCCGTGCCGGGCCCTCCCGTGAGGACCATGACCCGGCTGCGCAGGGCCAGGGCCACGGCCTGCCGCTGCTGCCGGGCGTAGGTGATCCCCAGGGCCGCCTCGATCCGGGCCACGGCGGTGTCGTCCGCGGCCTGCTCCGAACAGGGCCAGCTTGCCAGAAAGGACAGCTGCCGGGCCACGGCGACCTCGTCTTCATAGATCTCCGCCAGGTAGCAGGCGTCCTGCCCCGCCACGGGGCTGTTGACGATATAGCCCCCGTCGCACAGGGCCTGGAGGGCCTCTTCGATGAGCTCCCGGGGAGCCTCAATGAGCTGGTACGTGGCGCCCAGGAGCTTTTCCCGGGGCAGGAAGGTGTGGCCGTTGTTCAGATTGTGCCGCAGCTCAAAGAGCACGGCGGCCTCCACCCGCTCCTGACAGTCGGGGGCAAAGCCCAATTCCAGCGCCATGGCGTCGGCCTCGAAGAAGTCCGCGCCGAAGTCCTCGCCCACCATGACGTAGGGGTTTGCCTTCACCGCCTCCAGCGCCTCGTCCCCGTAGACCCGGTACAGGGCCACGGCCACCCCGGGCCGGATGGAAAACCGGGAGAGGAACTCCATCAGCCGCCGCAGGCCCACCTGCCGGCGGTACCAGGCCCCGATCTGCAGGGCCAGCTTCCGGGAGATGCCCCGGACGGCGGCGAGCTTTTCCGGCTCGTTTTCCATGACCGTCAGGGTGTCGTCCCCGAACTTGTCCACGATGTCCCTGGCCTTGGCGGGGCCCACGTTTTTGATGGCGCCGCTGGCAAGGTATTTGTAAATGGCCTGCTTGCCCTGGGGCATCTGCCGCTGGGCGTACTCGGCCTTGAACTGCTCGCCGTAGGAGGCGTGGGTGGTCCACTGACCGGTGAGCAGCAGCTGTTCGCCGGGGCCCACGCCGGGCATACAGCCCACGGCGGTGACCACACCCTCGCCCGTGTCCAGGCGCATGACCGTATAGCCGTTTTCGGGATTCTGATAGACCACGGCCACCACGCTGCCCTCCAGCTGTTCCGGCTGGCGGGGTTCGCCGGGCTGCTGCATCTGCCTCACCTCCTGTAAAAATAACCATATTATTGTACCACATCCGCCCCGGCCGCGACAAGTATCTGCCGGGAATTGTGTCACGGCGGCGGGGAGCGGCATATGGTAATAGCAGGAGAGGAGGGACGCCTGTGCTGACATCTGCCCTGGCGGCGGCGCTGCTGTGCACCGCCGTGCTGCTCACCGTCCACGCCGTCCGGTTTTTTACCCGGCTCTCCGGGGGCGAGACCCCGGCGCCGGACCGGGAGACGGTCATCGACCCGGAGGGCCTGACCCCGGCGCGTCTCCAGGACCGGGTGGCGGCCGCCCTGCAGGCGGACAGAGAAGCCGCGGTGGTCATCGAAACGGCGGGGCTGGATCCCCTTTGCCGCCGCTGCGGGGAGATCCTGGCCCGGCGGGAGCCCCGGGTGATTTTGCGGGACAAGGGGGCGCCGGCGGTTGCAAACGGGGAAAAACTGTGGTATGGTAAAGGGACAACAAGAGCAAAAGGGGCCATACCGATGAATCTGAAAAACAGAAGCTTTCTCACCCTCCGGGACTTCACGCCGGAGGAGATCCTCTACCTGCTGGACCTGGCGGCGGAGCTGAAGGACAAGAAAAAGCGGGGGATCCCCGTGGACAACTGGCGGGGCAAGAACATCGCCCTGATCTTTGAAAAGACCTCCACCCGGACCCGCTGCGCCTTTGAGGTGGCCGCCCACGACATGGGCATGGGGGTGACGTATCTGGACCCCTCCGGCTCTCAGATCGGGAAAAAGGAGTCCATCAAGGACACAGCCCGGGTCCTGGGCCGGATGTTTGACGGCATCGAGTACCGTGGCTTCGGCCAGCAGATCGTCCAGACCCTGGCGGAATACGCCGGGGTGCCCGTGTGGAACGGCCTGACCGACGAGTACCACCCCACCCAGATGCTGGCGGATATGCTCACCGTCCGGGAGCACCTGGGACGGCTTGCGGGGGTGAAATTCGTCTACGTGGGGGACGCCCGGTTCAACACGGGCAACTCCCTGATGATCGTCTGCGCCAAGCTGGGGCTGGATTTCGTGGCCTGCGCCCCGAAAAAATACTGGCCTGACGCCGGGCTGGTGGAGACGTGCCGGACCTGGTGCGCCGCCTCCGGCGGCAGCATCACCCTCACCGAGAACGTCGCCGAGGCGGCAGCCGGGGCCGACGTGATCAGCACCGACGTGTGGGTCTCCATGGGGGAGCCCGACGCGGTATGGGAGGAGCGTATCCGGGATCTGCGGCCCTATCAGGTCAACGGGGCGATGATGGCCCTGGCAAAGCCCACCGCCATCTTCATGCACTGCCTGCCCGCCTTCCACGACCTGGACACCGCCATCGGCAGGACCATCAGCGAGAAATTCGGCATCGACGAGATGGAGGTCACCGACGCCGTCTTTGAGAGCGAGCAGTCCGTGGTCTTTGACGAGGCGGAAAACCGCATGCACACCATCAAGGCCGTCATGGCCGCCACTCTGGAGGAGACCGTCAGATAGCCCGAAAGAGCCTGGGCGCCGCTTGCGCCCGGAACCGGTTAGGAGGTCGAAATGCCCAATTTCACAAAAAAAGCCATCCAGGAGACGTTTCTTCGGCTTCTGGATGAAAAACCCCTGAATCAGATCACTGTCAAGCAGATCGTGGAGACCTGCGGCATCAACCGGAACTCCTTTTATTACCACTACCGGGACATCCCCGGTCTGATCGAGGAGATCGTGACCCAGGCGGCGGACCGGATCATCCGGGAGCACCCCGCGGTGGACTCCATCGAGGAGGCGCTCACGGCCACCATCGACTTTGCCGCGGAGAACCGGCGGGCCATTTTGCACATCTACCGGTCCGTGAACCGGGATCTGTTTGAACAGTACCTGTGGAAGGTCTGCGACTACGTGATCACCGCCTACGGCAACACGGCCTTTGCCGACGCCCGGATCAGCCGGTCCGACCGGAAGGTCCTCGAGCGGTTTTTCCGGTGCGAGTGCTTCGGCGTGGCCATCGAGTGGATGAACAGCAGGATGACCGATGAGATCTACGCCTACATCAAGCGCCTGTGCGAGTTGTACAAGGGCCTTGTGGAGGACGCGGTCCGCGGCGGGCCGCTCCCGGAAAATTTAGACAAAACCGAACCCCGTGTCTGAAAATCGGACACGGGGATTTTTCTGTCCGTTTTTTCCGGACGGAAGCCGGCCTAAACTGAAAACCAAGGAGGCGAGCGCCGTGAAAATGAGATCGGTTACAGCCATGCGTGTGGCCAAGGTGGGGTACATCGTCATGTCCCTGATCCTCTGCGCGCTGGGCGTGTGTTTTCTGGTCCGCCCCGATCTGCTGGCGGGGATCCTCGCGGTCATTCTGGGGATCGCCCTGCTGGTTTTCGGTGCGGTCAAGCTGGTGGGGTACTTTTCCAGAGACCTGTTCCGGCTGGCGTTTCAATACGATCTGGAGCTGGGGGTCCTCTCCGTGGTGCTGGGGATCCTTCTGCTGCTGCGGCCCGTGGAGAGCCTGAGCGTCCTGCTGGCGGCGCTTGGCGTGGCCGTGCTGGCCGACGCCCTGTTCAAGGTGCGCATCGCCCGGGACGCCCGTCGCTTCGGCATCCGCCCCTGGTGGGTCATCCTGGCGCTGGCGCTGGTATCCGGCGCCCTGGGGGTTTTGCTGCTGCTGCGGCCCTGGCGGAGCGCACAGGTCCTGACGGCCCTGCTGGGCGTGGGGCTGCTGGCGACGGGAGCGCTCAATTTCGCCGTGGCGGTGAGCACCGTGAAGATCGTGAAAAATCAATACCCCGACGTGATCGAGTCGGAGGCGTATGCGTGGAAGGACGAGGTATTATGAGATTTTCCCAAGGCGTGGTCAGGCACCGGGTCCTGATCCTGATCGTGACGCTGGCCCTGATGGTGCCGGCGGCGCTGGGCTACGTGAACACCCGGGTCAACTACGACATGCTGGACTATCTGCCGGCGGATATGGATACGGTCGTCGGCCAGAACGAACTGATGGAGGAATTCGGCAAGGGCGCCTTCTCCTTTCTCATCGTGGAGAACATGCCGGCCAAGGACGTGGCGGCCCTGAAGGAAAAGATCAGTCAGGTAGATCACGTGGAGTCGGTGCTCTGGTACGACTCCCTGGCGGACCTTTCCGTTCCCATGGAACTGCTGCCGGAGGAGCTGTACGACGCTTTTAATACGGAAAACGCCACCATGATGGCGGTGTTCTTCGACAGCGCCACCTCCGCCGACGTGACCATGGAGGCCATCCGCCAGATCCGCAGCGCCGCCGGGGAGCAGTGTTTCGTTTCCGGCATGTCCGCCCTGGTGACAGACCTGAAGGATCTGTGCGAGAAGGAAGAGCCCGTTTACGTGGTCATCGCCGTGGTCCTGGCCCTGGCTGCCATGCTGCTGTTTCTGGACAATTATCTGGCGCCGGTGTTTTTCCTCCTGTGCATCGGGATGATGGTGCTGCTGAATCTGGGCACCAACTTCTTCCTGGGGGAGATCTCTTACATCACCAAGGCCCTGGCCGCGGTGCTGCAGCTGGCGGTGACCATGGACTATTCCATCTTTCTGTGGAACAGCTTCCATGAGCAGCTCTCCCGCTGCCAGGATCCCAAGGAGGCCATGGCCAACGCTATCCAGAGGACCCTCACCAGCGTGGTGGGAAGCTCCATCACCACGGTGGCCGGCTTTATCGCCCTGTGCTTTATGAGCTTTACCATGGGCAGGGACCTGGGCATCGTCATGGCCAAGGGCGTCGTTCTGGGCGTGATCGGCTGTGTGACGGTGCTGCCCGCGCTGATCCTGGTGTTGTATAAACCCCTGCAGAAGGCCCAACACCGGACGCTGATCCCCAGAATGGATAAGCTCGCGGCCGGGATCGTAAAGGTGTTTCCCCTGTTTCTGGTGATCTTTGTGCTGCTCATTCCTCCCGCTTATTACGGGTACAGCAGGACCAACGACGAGGTGTATTACGACCTGGGCCAGTGCCTGCCCCAGGATATCCGCTACGTGGTGGCCAACACAAAGCTCCGGGAGGAGTTTGACGTGGCCTCCACCCACATGGTGCTGGTGGACGCGGACCTTCCGGCAAAGCAGGTCCGGTCCATGGCGGCGGCAATGGAACAGGTGGACGGCGTCAAGTACGTGCTGAGCCTGGAGTCTCTGGTGGGGGCCCGGGTGCCGGAGGAGATGCTGCCGGCGTCCGTGACGGGCATGCTGAAAAGCGGCCGGTGGGAGCTGATGCTCATCAACTCCCGGTACCGCCCCGCCAGCGACGAGGTCAATCGGCAGATCGACGCGCTCAACGCCATTTTGAAGCAATACGATCCGGACGGTATGCTCATCGGCGAGGCCCCCTGCATGAAGGATATGATCCAGACCACGGGCCACGATTTCCAGGTTGTCAATCTGGTGTCCATCCTGCTGGTGTTTTGTATCATCCTGCTGGTTGAGAAGAGCCTGTCCCTGCCCGTGATCCTCATTGCGGTCATCGAGGCGGCGATTTTCATCAATCTGGGGCTGCCCCACTATCTGGGTCAGAATCTGCCCTTTATCGCCCCGATCTGCATCAGCACCATTCAGCTGGGCGCCACGGTGGACTACGCCATCCTGATGACCACCCGGTATCAGTCGGAGCGCCTGGCCGGCGCGGCGCCGAAGCAGGCCGTCACCACGGCGCTGTCCAAGGCCATCCCCTCGGTCCTTGTGTCCGGTATGGGCCTGTTTGCCGCCACCTTCGGCGTGGCCGTATATTCGGATATCGACATCATCAGCTCCATGTGCATGCTGATGGCGCGGGGCGCCGTCATCAGTATGGTAATGGTCATTCTGTTCCTGCCCGCGCTGCTGCGTCTTTGCGACGGGGTGATCTGCAAGACCACCCTGGGCATGGGACATTTGCGTAAAAAGGAAAAAACGGAGGTTCGTGTAAAATGAAAAAGACGGTTTTACGGGCCCTGTCTCTGGCTCTGTGCGGGACCCTGGTTTTCAGCGGCGTGGGCGCGATCGCCCTGGCCGCCAACGGCAGCGGAAGCAAGCCGGAGCAGACGGAGCAGACGGAACAGACGGCGGCGCCCGCCGCCGAGGCAGCGGGGACGAAAACCCGGAGCGGCCGGGATGAAAAGGACGAGACGGTCTACGTATTCACCGACGCCGCCGGCGCCGTGAACAAGATCATCGTCAGCGACTGGATCAAAAACGCCGGCGGCAGCGATTCCGTGACGGACGTCTCGGACCTGGAGGACGTGGAGACCGTCAAGGGAGACGCCGTCTGTGAGCGGGACGGCGGCAGCCTGGTGTGGAAGACCGGCGGCGCCGACGTGTACTATCAGGGCAGCAGCGACAAGCAGCCCCCGGTGAAGCTCACCGTCTCCTACACCCTCGACGGCGTGCCCGTCACAGCCGACGCCCTGGCGGGCCGGAGCGGCCGGGTGACCATCCGCTTTGACTATGAGAACCTCCGGTATCAGATGATGCAGGTGGGCGGCAAGAGCGAAAAGATCTGCGTGCCCTTCACCGCGATCACCGGCATGGTGCTGGACGAGGACGTGTTTTCCAACGTGGAGGTCACAAACGGCAAAGCCGTCAACGACGGCAGCCGCACGGTTGCGGTGGGCGTGGCACTGCCCGGTATGCAGGAGAGTCTGGGCGTGGATCCGGAAAAGTACGCCGTGCCGTCCTACGTGGAGATCGCCGCGGACGTGAAGAATTTTAAGATGGGCATGACGATGACGCTGATCACCGCGGAGCCTTTGGGTCAGCTGGACCTCGGGTCCGTCACCGACCTGTCCGGTCTGTCCGACTCCCTGAGCGAGCTGACGGACGCCATGGGCCGGCTCACCGACGGCTCTCTGGCCCTCTATGACGGCCTGTCCACCCTGCAGGAGAAGACGGGGGCGCTGTCGGGAGGCGTGGATCAGCTCACCGACGGGGCCCTGACCCTGCGGGACGGGGCCGGACAGCTCTCGGAGGGCGCTGCCGCCGTGCAGAACGGCGCCGCGGAGCTCTATGCGGGACTCAACGCGCTGGACGCCAACAGCGCCGATCTCAACAGCGGCGCGGAAGAGGTCTTCAACAGCCTCCTGTCCGCGGCGAATACCCAGCTTGCCGCCGGGGGCCTGGACGTCCCCGCCCTGAGCATTTCCAACTACGCGGACGTCCTGTCCGGCGTCATCAGCTCTCTGGACGAAAACGCGGTTTATGACCGGGCCCTGGCCCAGGTCACCGCCGCCGTAGAGGCCCGGCGCGGCGAGATCCGTGACCAGGTGACCCAGGCCGTGAGACAGCAAGTGACCCAGGCCGTGCAGCAGGCCGTCCGGGCAGAGGTGGAAACGCAGGTGACGGACGCCGTCCGTCAGCAGATCACCCCCCAGGTGAAGCAGGCGGTTAAGGAGACCGTCACCGCACAGGTCATTCAGACCGCCACCGGCATGGACCCGGAGACCTATCAGGCGGCGGTGGCCGACGGACGGGTGGATGAGGAGACCCAGGCAGCCGTCAGCGCCGCCGTGGCGGAAAAGCTGGCAAGCGACGAGGTGCAGCAGACCATAGCCGGCACGGTTGAGGCGCAGCTGCTGGGCGACGAGGCCCAGAGCGCCATCGCCGGGAACGTGGAGACCCAGATGGCCTCCGCCGACGTGCAGGCCATGATCCAGTCCGGGATCGACGGGCAGATGGCCGACCCCGAGATCGGCTCCACCATTTCGGAACAGACGGAATACCAGGTCCAGAAGGCCATTGCCGACACCATGGCCGGCAGCGAGGTCCAGGCCCAGCTCTCCGCCGCGGCGGCGGGAGCCCAACAGGTCATCGCCCTGAAAACCTCTCTGGACAGCTACAACGCCTTTTATCTGGGCATCCGGGCCTACACCGGCGGCGTTTCCCAGGCCGCCCGGGGGGCCGGGACACTGAAGGACGGCACGGATACCCTCGAGGCCGGGGCGGCCGCCCTCTATACCGGAGCCAACGACCTGTATACCGGCGCCCAGACTGTCCGGGACGCCATGCCGGCGCTTACCGACGGCGTGGACCAGCTCACCGACGGGGCAAAGCAGCTCGCCGACGGCTTGAAGGCCTTTGATGAGCAGGGTGTGGAAAAGCTGGTGGAGGCGCTGGACGGCGACCTCAAGGGGCTGATGGAGCGGCTGAACGCCATGGCCGAAGCCGCCGGCGCGTACCGGACCTTCTCCGGCCTGTCCGGGGATATGGACGGGCAGGTGAAGTTCCTCTATCGCACCGAGGGAACGAAAAATCACTGAAGACCAAAAGACAGAAGAAGGCGCTGAAATTACAAGACGAAAAGGAGGAGTTAAGATGACGAGCATCCGGCATCGTGTAGAGAGAAAAGCGTTTCAGTCCGCCCTGGAGAAAATCGTCAGCCGGGTACAGACGGAAAACGCCGGGGAAGTGGCCGACGGCCTGATCAACATGGTACAGCGGATCCTGGGAGAGACCTGGACGGACGAGACCTACCGGCGGCTGCACGCGATCGCTGAAGACCCGGAGAGCAAGTGGGCCCGGTACGCCGACCGGGTGATCCGGCAGACGGACCCGAAGATCCTGACGACGTTTCTGCTCAACGCCGCCTATGAGGGCGGGTTCCGGGGCTTCAAAACGGCCCAGAAGGCGTCGCAGAAGTACGATATGAACGTCCCCTGGATCGTGCTGATGGACCCCACCAGCGCCTGCAATATGCACTGCACCGGCTGCTGGGCGGCGGAATACGGCCACAAGCAGAGTCTGTCCTATGAGGTCATGGACAAGGTGCTCACCGAGGGCAAGCCCCTGGGGCTCCACGCCTGCCTGTTCACCGGCGGCGAGCCGCTGCTGCGCAAAAAGGACATCCTCCGGCTCTGTGAGGAGCACCGGGACGTGGCCTTCCACGCTTTTACCAACGGCACCCTCATCGACGACGCTTTCTGTCAGGACCTGCTGCGGGTGGGCAATTTCTTCGTGTCCGTGAGCCTGGAGGGGTTTGCCGAGGCCAACGACTCCCGCCGGGGCCAGGGCCACTTTGAGCAGGCCATCCGGGCCATGGAGCTGATGCACAGCTATAAGATCCCCTTCGGCGTGTCCATCTGCTACACCAGTCAGAACTACCGGGACGTCACCAGTGACGAATTTCTGGATATGCTCATCGAAAAGGGCTGCGATTTCGCCTGGTACTTCCACTATATGCCCGTGGGCATGGACGCCTCGGAGGAGCTGCTGCTCACGCCGGAGCAGCGGACCTACGTCAAGGACCGGATCCGCCAGATCCGGGGCTACGAGGGCGGCAAGGAGATCTTTGCCATCGATTTCCAGAACGACGGTGAGTTCGTGGGCGGCTGCGTGGCGGGGGGCAAGTATTACTGCCACATCAACGCCGCGGGAGACGTGGAGCCCTGCGTGTTCGTGCACTACTCCGGGGCCAACGTCAACGAGATGTCCTTCCTGGACTGCCTGCGGCAGCCCCTGTTTGCCGCCTACCGGGAGGGCCAGCCCTTCAACGGCAACCACCTGCGGCCCTGTCCCATGCTGGAAAATCCGGCGCTGCTGCGGGAAATGGTGGCGAAAACCGGCGCCCGCTCCACGGATCTGGAGGCCCCGGAGCCGGTGGAGCACCTGTGCGGCAAGTGCGACCGCTACGCGGAGCACTGGGCCCCGGTGGCGGACCGGCTGTGGCAGGAGAGCCACGGCGCCTGAAGCGCGCAAAAAAGGTACGGCGCCCGTGAGTCGGATCACGGGCGCCGTTTTGCCCGCCGGCTGGGCAAGCGGGACGTGGGGGCCCTCCGCCGGGACGCGGCGGGCCTGCGCCCCGCGGAGGTCTGACCGGAAATGGCCGCTCTCACACAGAGAGCGGCTTTTTTCTGCCCGTTTCCGGAAAAACCGTGGCAAAAAAGTCCCCGGCGTGGTATCATATCCTCAAACGCGAATTCGGAGTGACGTATGTACCAATTATATCTGTTCGATTTTGACTATACCCTGGCCCGGTCGGAAAAGGGGATCCTGCTGTGCTTCCGCCGGGTGCTGGACCGGTACGGCTATACAGACCTCACCGACGACGCCCTCCGGCGGGTGATCGGCTACACCCTGGCCGACGGCTTCCGGATGCTCACGGGTCAGACGGACCCGGCGGTGCTGGATCGGTACTGGCGGGAGTATGAGGACGAGGCCCACCGGATCATGACGGACAACACGACCCTGTACCCGGACGCCATCCCCGTGCTGACGGCCTTGAAGGACGCCGGGGCCAAGGTGGGCATCATCTCCAGCAAGCACCGCTCCCTGGTCACGGAGGCCATGGAGCGCTACGGGGCCATGGGGTACATCGACCTGCTGGTAGGGGTGTCGGACGTGGCGCGGGCAAAGCCCGATCCCGCCGGGATCCTGTTTGCCCTGGAGACGCTGGGGGCGGCCCGGGAGGAGACCCTCTACTGCGGCGACAGCTTCATCGACGCCCAGGCGGCCCAAAACGCCGGGGTGCCCTTTGCCGCCGTCACCACGGGCACCACCTCGGCGGCGGACTTCGCCGGGTATCCCTGCGTGGCGGTCATGGAGCGGCTGGGCCGGATCCTGGAGCTGTAAAAAAAACACCGGAGCGTTTCCGCTCCGGTGTGGGGATCGTCCGCGATCAGGCGATGATGTTCAGAATCAGGGTCAGCACCCAGAAGGCCAGGCCGAACCACTTGGTGGCTTTGGCCAGACGGGAGTCCA
>ONVR01000076.1 GCA_900321335.1 uncultured Eubacteriales bacterium
AGCCCCTTCTTTTTCTCGTGAGAAAAAGAAGGCAAAAAGAGCTTTACAGCGCGGTACCTGCTGATATTGTTGGTTCTCTTTTTGCCCGGCATCCATCTGCGGTGCGGGTATAACCTTTACAGCGCGGTACCTGCTGCCGTTGTTTTTACACGTTTTGCACGACAGCCATCTGCGGTGCGGGTATACCCTTTACAGCGCGGTACCTGCTGCCGTTGTTGATTCTTTTTTTCCCGGCAGCCGGGTGCGGTGCAAAAAAGGTGTTTAATAAAGTTGAAGCCAAAGTCCCATGGGACTTTGGCTTCGGTTTTTTCAGAAATAGAACAGCTCCCGGGCCTGCCGGGTCAGCTCTTCCCGGTCGTCGGGGTGGGCGATGGAGATCAGCTGCTGTGCCCGTTCCCGGACGCTGGCGCCCTTGAGCTTGACCACGCCGTATTCAGTGACGATGTAGTCCACGTAATTGCGCTGGTGGGTGACCACCGCGCCGGGGGTCAGGGTGGCCCGGATCTTGGGAACGCCCTTTTTCGTCCGGGAGGGAAAGGCGATGATGCTCTTTCCATGTTCGGCGTAAAAGGCCCCCAGGGTAAAGCAGAACCCGCCGCCGGAGCCGGAATACTGGGTGGGGCCGATGCTCTCGGCGCACACCTGTCCGGTCAGGTCCATCTCGATGCAGGTGTTGATGGCCACGATGTGGTCCTGCCTGGCGATATTGAAGGGATTGACCACCTCGGCGCCCGGCTTGAGCACGCATTGTGGGTTGTCATGGAGGAACTGATACAGTTCGTGGGTGCCGTCGGCAAACACGCCCACGTGCTCGCCCCGGTCATAGGCTTTCCGCTCTCCAGTGATGACCCCCGCCCGGATCAGCTCCGCCATGGAGGTGGTAAACTGCTCCGTGTGCAGGCCCAGGTCCTTCTTGTCCATGAGAAAATGGCCGATGGCGTTGGGGATGCCCCCGATACCCATCTGAATGGTGTCCCCATCGGAGACGATCTCTGCGGCAAAGCGCCCGATGCGCATCTCGTCCTCCGTCTGGACGATCTGAGGGGTGGTATCCTCCGGGGTATTCACCTCGTAGAGCATGGTCACCGCCTCGATGGGGACGGCGATGGCCCCCCGCATCCAGGTCAGATTGGGGTTGACCTCCAGGATCACCGTCTTGTGATGGGTCAGCGCGTCGTAGACGATGTCCTGCTCAAAGGTCTGGTTCATGCCGATGAGGAACTTGCCGTCCTCCGTCATGGGGGAGACCTGCGCGGCAAAGACATCCCACTGGGCGTGGGCGGAGGAGGCCCTGTAGTAATTGGGAAGGTCCACGGGGAAGAAGGTACAGTTCCGCAGCCGCTGTGCCTTCCGGTAGTTGGGGCCATAGAAGTAGTTGCCGAAGTTGATGTGGCCGTCCATGTCCGGCATGGTCATAAAAGGGTAGTTCCCGATCCGGCTTTTGTAGATAAAGACGTTCTCCACCCGGTCCGCGATCTCGTGGATCCGGGAGAACAGGGTGCTGGGCTCGTTGTAGTTGTTGGAGCACCAGATCTTGTCGCCGGATTTGATGAGTCCCAGAGCCTGCTCCACAGAGCCCTTTTTCTCCTCATACATCCGGGCGTAAAACCCGCGGCTTTCTGTCAAAACCATCTCCTCCTTTCCCGATGATTTCTGTGATTGGTTTTTTACTGATCCGCCTTCCGGGAGGACTTGATGTTCACGTTCTCCTTGCCGAACTCATAGTCCTTGCCGGGCAGGATGGCGTTGAGCACGATGCCGGCGATGGCGGCGATGGCCAGAGAGGTCAGGGTGATGCTGGCGCTGCCGATGGTGAAGGTGATGCCGCCGGTGAAGCCCAGGCCGCAGACCATGATCACCGCGGCGATGATGAGGTTTCTGGAGTTGGTGAAGTCCACCTTGTTCTCCACCACGTTTCTCACGCCGATGGCGGAGATCATACCGTAGAGGATGAAGGACACACCGCCGATGATGGCCGTGGGGATGGAGTTGATCACCGCGGCGAACCAGGGGCTGAAGGAGAGGATGAAGGCGTAGATGGCGGCGATGCGGACCACCCAGGGATCATAGACCTTGGACAGGACCAGAACGCCGGTGTTCTCGCCGTAGGTGGTGTTGGCCGGGCCGCCGAAGAGGGCCGCCAGAGCCGTGGCGATGCCGTCGCCGATGAGGGTCCGGTGCAGGCCGGGATCCTCCACGAAGTTGCTGCCCACAGTGGCGGAGATGGCGGAGATATCGCCGATATGCTCCATCATGGAGGCGATGGCGATGGGCGCCATGACCAGGATGGCGGAGATGTCAAACTTGGCGATGACAAACTGCTGCAGGCCCACGGCCTTGGCGCCGGCCACGGCGGAAAAGTCGATCAGAGGACCGCCGGCGGCGTTGGTGGCGCCCAGGGCGTTGGCGATCAGGGCCACCACGTAGGAGCCCACCACACCCAGCAGGATGGGGATGATCTTGATCATGCCCTTGCCCCAGATGTTGGCCACCACGATGATCGCCATGGCCACCAGCGCCAGCCACCAGCAGGAGGAGGCGTTGGTCACGGCGGAGGGCGCCAGGTTCAGACCGATGAGGATGATGATGGGGCCCGTGACCACGGGAGGCAGGAAGCGCATGACCTTCCGCACGCCCACCAGCTTGATCAGGCCGGCCAGGATCAGATACAGCAGGCCGGCAATGACGATGCCGCCCAGGGCGTAGGGCAGTTTCTCCGCCCCGGTCATACCGGCGAATTTACCGGCTTCCAGCTGGGCAATGGCGGAAAAGCCGCCCAGGTAGGCGAAGGAGGAGCCCAGAAACGCGGGGACCTTGAACTTGGTGCACAGGTGGAAGAACAGGGTGCCCAGACCGGCCATCAGCAGGGTGGTCTGGATGGACAGGGGCAGGCCGTAGCCCTGCACCAGGATGGGCACCAGCACCGTGGCGCCGAACATGGCGAACATGTGCTGCAGGCCCAGGACGAGCATTTTCGGCACGCCCAGCTTTTTCGCGTCATAGATGGGTTCTTGATTGTTCACAGTAACGCTTCCTTTCTCTCTTTTGTACCGTGCTGCCGGGGCTCTCCTTCCCCGCAAAAAAGGGAAACGGCTTCAAAAATGCACCGGGCATTTTCCGATCAAACCGTTTCCCTCCTCACACGATCCATGGTAATTGTTTACCATATCTTTATCCTGTATATCATAGCAAATCGTGTGTTAAAATTCAAGCCTTTTTCTGCGCCCGCCGGCGGCGGGCACAGATCCTTACGGCCGCTCCTTCCGGACTGCGTCGAACCGGTCCAGCACCTGAAGCATCTCCGGGTCCACCCGCTCCCGGCAGGCCAGGCGCAGGGGCTCCGGCAGGCCGTAAAAGGCCTCGGCCATGCTCCCGGCAATGGCCGTCAGGGTGTCGCAGTCCCCGCC
This sequence comes from uncultured Eubacteriales bacterium, assembly GCA_900321335.1. GTDB lineage: Bacteria > Bacillota > Clostridia > Oscillospirales > Oscillospiraceae > RUG678. The sequence continues at coordinate 3,408 of ONVR01000076.1, forward strand.
CAGGGACACGGCGGTGCGGATCACGTCCTCAAAGCTCTCCCCCTCCAGAAAGGCGGTGACGGCCTGGGGCACCGTCTCCTGACAGGTCTCCACGTGGTGATACCCGGGCCGGATCTCATCGCAGGTGCGGCCCAGGTCATAGCCGAAGGTCTTTTCGATATAGTCCCGGATGGCCTGCTTGTCCGATCCCGTCCGGGCCAGGAAGATGGCCGCCGCCGTGGCCTGCGCCCCCTTGATCCCCTCCGGGTGGTTATGGCTGACCGCTGCCGTGGCGGCGGAGACCGCCAGCGTCCGCTCCAGGGTGTCGTAGAGCCACCCGGCGGCGGAGACCCGCATGGCCGAGCCGTTGCCGCAGCTGTTGTAGGGCTGAGGCTCCTTCGCCCGCAGCCAGTAACGGAACCGGGCGCCGTAGCCCGCGTAGGGGTATTTTCTGCCCCAGCGCACCATAGACGCCGTGACCGCCGCGGCAATCGCTTCCAACGGGGCGTCCGTCCCCGCGTCCAGAAGCCCCTGGGCCACGGCCACAGTCATCACCGAGTCGTCCGTAAAGGCCGACTCCCGGCTGAACAGGGGAAAGTCCTTGGTCTTGTCTCCCCGGTCAAACTCATAGGGACTGCCGATGATGTCCCCCAAAATCGCTCCATACATAATGACGTCCTCCTTTTTTGTCTGTTTGGCCCCAGTATACCACATCCCGGCCCCCTGTGGTCGCCCGCAATGCGACAAAAAGCCGCCCGCTTTTCAGCAGGCGGCTCTTGTCTGTGATCTTTACGCCGTGGGGTCGTTGACCACCCCGGTGAACAAAGGCAGGCCGTCGGGGCTCACGATGGCAAACAGGAAGGGCCGGTCCAGAACGAAATCCATCTCCTCCGGCTTTTCCGCAGCGGCCGTTTCGCCCACCGTAAGGATCGTGTAGGCGGC